>NZ_DKJX01000085.1:89116-98333 GCF_002454935.1 Massilia sp. UBA6681 | reverse complement strand
CGCACTCGGCGACGGCCGGGTGGCCGGCGATCGCCGCCTCGATCGACCCGGTGGAGAGGCGGTGACCGGCGACGTTGAGCACGTCGTCGGTGCGGCCCATGACGTAGACGTATCCGTCCTCGTCGATGTAGCCGCCGTCGCCGGTGAGGTAGTACCCCTCGTAGGCCGACAGGTAGGACGAGACGTAGCGGTCGTCGTCGTTCCACAGCGTCGGCAGCGTGCCGGGCGGCATCGGGAGCTTGATCGCGATCGAGCCCTCGGTACCGGCGGGCACCTGGTTGCCCTGGTCGTCGAGAACCTGGACGTCGTAACCCGGCGTGGGGACCGTGGGCGAGCCCGGCTTGACCGGGAGTTCCTCGATGCCGACGGGGTTGGTCGCGATGGGCCACCCCGTCTCGGTCTGCCACCAGTTGTCGATGACGGGGACGCCGAGGATCTGGCTCGCCCACTTGTACGTCTCGGGGTCGAGACGCTCACCCGCGAGGAACAGCCTCCGCAGGCTGGAGACGTCGTACTTCTTCAGCTCCTCGGCGTTCGGGTCCTCCTTCTTGATGGCCCGGATCGCCGTCGGCGCCGTGAACAGCGACGCGACGCGGTACTTCTCAACGACCCGCCAGAACGCGCCGGCGTCGGGGGTGCCGACGGGCTTGCCCTCGTACACGATCGTCGTCGCACCCGCGAGCAGGGGGGCGTACACGATGTAGGAGTGGCCGACGACCCACCCCACGTCGCTGGCCGCCCAGAACACCTCGCCCGGGGAGATGCCGTAGAGGTTCGGCATCGACCAGGTGAGCGCGACCGCGTGACCGCCGTTGTCACGCAGGATGCCCTTCGGCTTGCCGGTGGTCCCGGAGGTGTAGAGCACGTACAACGGGTCGGTGGCCGCGACCTCGACGCACTCGGCGGGTTCGACGGCGTCGGAGCCCATGACCTCGGCCCAGTCGACGTCGCGGTCGGTCATCTCGGCGGTGACCTGCTCGCGCTGGAGGATCACGCAGCGGTCGGGCTTGTGGCTCGACCGGTCGATCGCCTGGTCGAGGAACGGCTTGTACGGGATGACGCGGGTGGGCTCGATGCCGCACGAGGCGGCGACGACGACCTTGGGCGCGGCGTCCTCGATGCGGGCGGCGAGCTCGGCCGGGGCGAACCCACCGAAGACGACCGAGTGGATCGCGCCGAGCCGTGCCGTCGCGAGCATCGCGATGACGGCCTCGGGGACCATCGGCATGTAGATGACGACCCGGTCGCCCTTCTCGACGCCCAGCGCGCGGAGCACCCCGGCGAACTTGGCGACCTGTTCGAGGAGCTCGCTGTAGGTGTAGGTGCGCGAGGTGCCCGTCACCGGGCTCTCGTAGTGCAACGCGGCCTGGTCGGCACGTCCGTTGACGACGTGGCGGTCGAGGGCGTTGTAACAGGTGTTGAGGGTCCCGTCGGAGAACCACCGGTAGAACGGCGGACGGGAGTCGTCCAGCCCGGTCTTCGGGGGGCGGATCCAATCCACGCCCTGGGCGGCTTCGGCCCAGAACGCCGCCGGGTCCGCACTGCTTCTGTCGTGGAGTACTCGGTAGGCGCCGTTGCTCATGGGGGTCATCCTCCACCGGCCGCGCAGGTCGCGGGGCGGCTACGCGTCGCTCGATACGGCGACCCGACATGCGTTGTCGCCGAACGGTCACGGCGACCTCTCGGCGCGGACGGCGAACGGCCGGCACGGGCCCCTGTTCCCATGCCGGCCGTCGGGCCCATCACGTCGCCGTGTGGACTCGACCGGGATGCACCGCCGTCAGCTCGTCATCCCGGACGTCTTGTGCCCTCAGCCGCAGTCGAGCCCCAGCGCCTCGACGACGTCGGCAGGAGCGACCTCGCACCCGACCTCGGCCGTTCCCAGGTCGACGACGCTCCAGCGTCCCTTCGCCTGGCGGAGGAGCACCGTGGCGGGGTCGAGCTCGGCACCCTTGACGGGCCGCAGCGTGACCGTGGCCCACACGCCGCTCGTGCGCAGGCCCACGACGGAGTACTGCGAGGCGGGGACGCCGGCGGTGAACTCGCTCGCGTGGACGGCCTTGGTGACGGCCGCGAGCGTCGAGGCCTCCTCGGCCTGACGGCGCGCGTGAGCGCCCTGGACGGCGCGGTAGTGGGCGGCCGTGGACGTGGTGGCGGTACTCGTGTGAGCGGCGCGCGTGACGGAACCGACCGCGTCGGCCTGGCCGGCGGCTGCCGCCGACCCGGCCAGAAGCAGCGTGGTGAGTCCCATCGCGAGGATGGTGCGTGCGCGCATGATGTGTGTCTCCCGTCAGTTCCCACGGAGACGACCCCCGGCCCCGCGAACACCCTTATCCTCTCGTGCCTTCGACCCGGCGAAAAGGAAATATCGTGCGCTCGGGATCACAAGTCGGTGACGTTCACGTCACCGCCCGGACACGGCTCTGACCAGGGCATTCACGGACCTGGACACGCGCCTCGGCGCGTCGTCGCGGTCCGTGTCGGGTGCATGTCGAATCAGACGTCCTGAACTGCCGCCCACGTCCCCCGAACGCCGCCCGATCGACGAGGTGGATACGTCCCGCCGCCCGGCGTGGGCGCGGCGCCGGGCATCATGGCCGATCATGGACATCGAGTCGATCGAGGCGTTGCGCCGGGCCCTGGACGAGGGTGTCCCGCTGGGACGCCTCCGCCTCCAGGGCCTGGACCTCACCGACGACGCCGCGCTGCTCACCGGGCGGGACGTCGAGGGCCTCGTCGTCCTCGGGGGGCGTCTGCCGATGCCGCTCGCGCGATACCTCACCCGGCACGGCGCCGTCGTCCTGCCGCCCGCGCCGCATGCGCCGGTCGATCCCTACCGCGGGCACGTCTACACCCCCGACGAGCTGTACGCCGGGCTCACCGAGCACGGCTACGGGGCCACGCCCGACGCACGCGCCTACGCGTGGAGCCGCTCGGCGAGCCTGCGGCACGACGCGTACGTCGCCGTCCTGCGCGCCACCCACGACGTCGCGATGGAGGACGCGCTCGACGGGGTCCTGCGCGGACATCCGGTCGTCGGGGTCATGGGGGGGCACGCGTTGCGGCGCGACGACTCGGCCTACGCCGAGGCCGCCGGCCTCGCCCACCGACTCGCCCGCCACGGGCTCGTCGTCGCCACCGGCGGCGGCCCCGGGGCGATGGAGGCGGCGAACCTCGGTGCTCTCGCCCCGGACGAACCCGCGCTCACCGATGCCCTGCGGCGCCTCGGGGCCGTACCCTCGTTCGTCCCGGACATCGGGGCGTGGGCGGCCCTCGGGCTCGAGGTCCGTGCCGATCTGCTCGCCCGACGCCCGGCCGACGCGCCCCAGACGTGCTCGGTGGGGATCCCGACGTGGTTCTACGGGCACGAGCCGCCGAACGTCTTCTGCGACCACGTCGCCAAGTTCTTCTCCAACGCGGTGCGCGAGGACGGACTGCTGTCGCGGTCCACCGCCGGCATCGTCGTCCTGCGCGGCGCCGCCGGCACGGTGCAGGAGGTCTTCCAGGCGGTGACGCCGCGGTACTACGCCGACGACGACAGCGAGCTCTCCCCACTCGTCCTCGTCGGTGTGGAGCACTGGACGGTCACGATGCCCGTGTGGCCGGCCCTCCGGGCCCTGGCGGCCGACCGGCGCATGGCGAGCGCGCTCCACCTCGTCGACAGCCTCGCCGAGGCCGCGCAGATCGTCACCGCTCACCACCTCGGCCGCTGATCGCCCCCGCACACGAGCGGGGACCTGCGCGCGTCCGACCCCCTCGGGGTCACGCCGTCGAGGCGGCCAGCTGCCCGCAGGCGCCGTCGATGTCGCTGCCGCGCGTGTCGCGGACGGTCGTCGGCACCCCGTGGGCCCGCAGCCGCTCGACGAACTGCTGCATCACCCCGGGCCGGGACGCGGTCCAGATGCTGCCCGGAGTCGGGTTGAGCGGGATCGGGTTGACGTGCACCCACCCGCGGCCGCGCGCGGCGAGCTTCTCACCGAGCAGGTCGGCGCGCCAGGCCTGGTCGTTCATGTCCCGGATGAGCGCGTACTCGATCGAGACCCGCCGGCCCGTCGCCTCGAAGTAGCGCCGTGCCGCGTCGAGGGCCTCCTCGACGGAGTACCGCGTGTTGATGGGGACGAGTTCGTCGCGCAACTCGTCGTCCGGGGCGTGGAGGCTGAGGGCCAGGGTGACGGGGATGCCCTCCGCGGCGAGCCGGTCGATGCCCGGGACGAGGCCGACCGTGGACATCGTGATGCCGCGTGCCGACATCCCGAGGCCTTCGGGCGCCGGGGCGACCATCCGCCGGATCGCGGCGATCGCCCGCTTGTAGTTGACGAGCGCCTCCCCCATGCCCATGAAGACGACGTTGCTCACGCGCACCGGACCATCGTGGAGGCCCACCGCCCCGGCGGAGGTCTCGTCGGCATCCGGCGCATCGAACGCGCCGGCCTCCTCGCCGAGGGCGTCGGCGGTGTCGGAGTACTCCGCAGCACCGGCCTCGACCTGTCCGGTGGCGAGCATCCGGGACGCCTCGACCACCTGCCCGACGATCTCGGCCGTCGACAGGTTGCGGGTGAACCCCTCCTGCCCCGTCGCGCAGAACGGGCAGTTCATGCCGCATCCGGCCTGACTGGAGATGCACACGGTCGCCCGCCGGGGGTAGCGCATGAGGACGGATTCGACCAGCGCGCCGTCGTGGAGGCGCCACACCGACTTCACCGTCGCACCGGCATCGGCCCGCAGGTGCCGCACGGGGTCCAGCAGCGGCGGGAGCAGCTGGGCGACGAGCTCCTCCCGCCCGGCGGCGGGGAGGTCGGTCATGTCGGCAGGATCGCTCGTGTGTCCGACGAAGTAGTGCCGGGAGATCTGCTTGGCCCGGAAGCCGGGCAGGCCCAGCGCCGTGACGGCCTCGAGGCGACCGGGCATGTCGAGGTCCGCGAGATGCGTGGGCGGCATGGGGTTGCCGGGCGGGGAGAACGTCACCTGACCGCGCGCGGGGCGGCGGCGCTCCAGCCGTACCTGGACCGGGGGCTTCGACGGGTCGGTCACGGGACTCCTGACGGGGTGGGGGCGGGGCGGATGTGGACGGGGAAGCTCACACCAGCAGCGACATGACGAGCCACGCGACGGGGGCCGTGACGAGGAGGGAGTCGATGCGGTCCATGATGCCTCCGTGCCCCGGCAGGATGTCGCCGAGGTCCTTGACGCCGAGGTCGCGTTTGAGCATGGACTCGGTGAGGTCGCCGAGCGTCGCCGCCGCGACCGTGAGAAGCCCGAGGAGGGCGCCGACCCACACGGATCCCCCGAGCATGAGCGGCACGGTGAGCATGCCCGCGGCGAGGCAGCTCACGGTCGAGCCGGCGAGCCCCTCCCACGACTTCTTCGGGCTCACCGACGGCGCCATCGGATGCTTGCCCGCGACGACGCCGACGGCGTACCCGCCGATGTCGCTGGAGATCGTGACGATGACGAAGGCTGTGATGCGCAGGTTCCCGTCGGGCTCGGTGAGCATCAACGTCGTGAACGCCGACAGGAACAGCACGTAGGCCGCGATGAACACCCCGGCGGTGACGTCGCGGGTCGCCCGGTCGATGCCGAGGACGCTGCGCCAGGCGACGATGGCGAGCAGCGTGGCCCCGAACGCGACCATGAGCCCCGGCCCGCGGCCGACGTAGGCGCCGACGTGCATCGCCACGGTGCCGAGCAGCAGCGGCACCACGGGCACGGAGAACCGCCCGGAGGTGAAGGCCCGGGACAGTTCGACCACGCCGATGCACAACGCGGGGATGACGAGGACGAGCCAGCCCCACCGGACGACGAAGAGGCTGGCGAGGATGAGCCCACCGAGCCCGACCCCGACACCGATGGCGACGGGGAGATTGCGGCCCGCCTTGCCGGGTGGCTTCTTCGTGGGCGCGACGGGGACCGTCATCGCTGTCCTCTCGTCCTCGTTCGCGGCTCGGGTGCGCGTCATGCTCGGGGGACGTCGCGCAGACGTCGGTCAGACGGCGGAGAGCTCCGCCTCCTTGCCCTTGAGCAGCTCGTCGACCTGCTCGACGTGCTTCTTGGTGAGGGCCTCGAGCTCCTTCTCCGACCGCGTGCCCTCGTCCTCGCCGATGTCGCCGTCCTTGACGAAGCGGTCGATCTGGTCCTTGGCGTGGCGTCGCACGTTGCGGATCGCGACCTTGGCGTCCTCGCCCTTGCGCTGCGCCATCTTGACGTACTCCTTGCGGCGCTCGGCCGTGAGCTCGGGCAGGATGCAGCGGATCGAGTGGCCGTCGTTGCTCGGGTTGACGCCGAGGTCGGAGTCGCGGATGGCCTTCTCGATGTTCGCCATCGCGCCCTTGTCGAAGGGCGTGATGAGCATGGTGCGGGCCTCCGGCGTCTGGAACGACGCGAGCTGCTGAAGCGGCGTGGGGGCTCCGTAGTAGTCGACGAGGAGCTTGTTGAACATGCCCGCGTTCGCCCGGCCGGTGCGGATGGAGGCGAAGTCCTCCTTCGCCACCTCGATGGCCTTCTCCATCTTGTCCTCGGCCTCGAACATCGTCTCGTCCAACATGGTGGGTGCCTTTCACGTTCGCTCGCCATGCGCCGCACATCGGCGCGTGGGTCCCATGCTGTCAGACGTCCGCACCTCTCGCCGGGCATGGGCCGGCGGGAAGTGGAGGTGTGGAGCCGCCCCACCTGCGGCGGTGGGCGCGGGGCGGGTCAGTCCGCGTAGACCTCGGTGCCGAGGGACTCCCCGCGCAGGACGCGGGAGATCGTCGACTCCCCCTGCATCGCGAAGACGATCATGGGGAGGCGGTTCTCCATGCAGAGGCTGAACGCCGCGGCGTCGACGACCTTGAGGTTGTGGGCGAGGGCCTCGTCGTAGGAGATGCGGTCGAACCGGCGGGCGTCGGGGTTGGTGCGGGGGTCGCTGTCGTAGACCCCGTCGACGCCGTTCTTGCTCATGAGCACGGCGTCACAGCCGATCTCGAGGGCACGCTGCGCCGAGACCGTGTCGGTGGAGAAGTAGGGCATGCCCGCGCCGGCGCCGAAGATGACGACCCGGCCCTTCTCGAGGTGGCGGATGGCCCGGCGGGGGATGTAGGACTCGGCGACCTGGCCCATCGTGATCGCGGTCTGCACACGCGTGTCGATGCCCTCCTTCTCGAGGAAGTCCTGCAGCGCGAGACAGTTCATCACCGTGCCGAGCATGCCCATGTAGTCGGCGCGGGACCGTTCCATGCCGCGCTCCTGCATCTGGGCACCGCGGAAGAAGTTGCCACCGCCGACGACGACACCGACCTGCACGCCCTCACGCACGGCCTCGGCGATCTGGCGGGCGATGCCGCGCACGACGTCGGGGTCGACCCCCATGGAGCCTCCGCCGAAGGCTTCGCCGGAGAGCTTGAGCAGCACACGCTTGTAGGCACGCGGGGTGTCGTCGGTCACGGGTTTCTCCCTGTCAGTCGAGTTCGCGCTCATCCTCGCATCGCGGGCACCCAAGCCCAAAAGGGTCGAGGTGACCACGGCCGGTCGCCGGCCCCGGTCCCGCGGGACGACGGAGCCCGCCGCCCCGGTGATCGGGGCGGCGGGCTCGGTCGTGTCGCGGCGTGCGAGGTCAGTTGCCCACGCGGAGACGCGCGAAGCCCTTGGCCGTCGTGCTCGCCTCGTCGAGGACCTTCTGGACCGTCTTCTTCTGGTCCTTCGCGAACTTCTGCTCGAGGAGCACGTTCTCGGCGAAGAAGCCGTTGACGCGACCCTCGACGATGCGCGGGAGCGCCTGCTCGGGCTTGCCCTCCTCGCGGGCGGTCTCCTCCGCGATGCGACGCTCGTTGGCGACCATCTCCTCGGAGACCTCCTCGCGCGAGAGCACCGACGGGCTGAACGCGGCGATGTGCATCGCGACGTCGTGCGCGGCGGCGTCGTCACCGTCGTACCCGAAGATCACGCCGATCTGCGCGGGCAGGTCGGGGCTCGTCTTGTGGAGGTAGGAGACGACCTTGGGGGCCTCGACGCGCGCGACGCGACGGACCTCGATCTTCTCCCCGATGGCGGAGTTCGCCTCGTCGAGGAGCGTCTTGACGTCCTTGCCGTCGACCTCGGTGGCGAGCAGCGTGTCGGCGTCGGCGGCACCGGCGGCGACGGCCGCATCGAGCACCTTGGCCGCGAGCTCGCCGAACTTCTCGCCCTTGGCGACGAAGTCGGTCTCGCAGTTGACCTCGACGAGCGTGCCCACGCCACCGTCGACGTGCGCGGTGACCAGGCCGTTGGAGGCGCTGCGGCCCTCACGCTTGGTCACGCCCTTGAGGCCCTTGACGCGAAGGATCTCGGTGGCCTTGGTCTTGTCGCCCTCGGCCTCGTCGAGCGCCTTCTTGACGTCCATCATGCCGGCGCCGGTGGCCTCACGGAGCGCCTTGATGTCAGCGGCGGTGTAGTTCGCCATGCGATATCCCTATCTGTGTCGAAAACCGTTGGAGGGTGTCGATCCGGCCGAGGCTCAGGCCTGCTCGGTGCCCGCGGCCTCGGCGACGGGGGCGTCGCCCGTCTCGGCGGCGAGCTGCTCGGTGGTCTCGGCGGCGGGCTGCTCGGTGGGAGCGGCCTCGACGACGGGCTCCTCGGCGTTCGCGGCCTCGGCCGTCGGCTCGGCCGCGTCGCCCGTCTCGGCGGGGGCCTGCTCGCCGGCGAGGAGCTCGCGCTCCCACTCGGCCATGGGCTCGGCCGCGGCGGTCTCCTCGGAGGAACCGCCCTGGCTGCGGGTCATGAGACCGTCGGCCACGGCGTCGGCGACGACGCGCGTGAGCAGCGAGACGGAGCGGATGGCGTCGTCGTTGCCGGGGATCTTGTAGTCGACCTCGTCGGGGTCGCAGTTGGTGTCGAGGATCGCGATGACGGGCAGCTTGAGCTTGCGCGCCTCGGTGACCGCGAGGTGCTCCTTCTTGGTGTCGACGATCCACACCGCCGAGGGCACCTTGGACATGTCGCGGATACCGCCGAGAGTCTTCTCGAGCTTCTCCTTCTCGCGACGCAGGACGAGGAGCTCCTTCTTCGTGCGGCCGCTGCCGGCCACGTCGTCGAAGTCGATCTCCTCGAGCTCCTTGAGGCGCGTGAGGCGCCCGGAGACCGTCTGGAAGTTGGTGAGCATGCCACCGAGCCAGCGGTGGTTGACGTACGGCATCCCCACGCGGGTGGCCTGCTCGGCGATGGCCTCCTGGGCCTGCTTCTTGGTGCCGACGAAGAGCACCGAGCC
>NZ_DKJX01000085.1:3028-89072 GCF_002454935.1 Massilia sp. UBA6681 | reverse complement strand
CGACGGGTCTGGTGCCCGAAGTGGACGCCGCTCTCGAGGAGCTGGCGCATGGTGACGACGGCCATGCCGAGGTCTCCTTCTCGTTCGTTCCGGTTCATCGCCCCGCCGCGGGAATGCGGGTGGAGCGCCTGGTGCCCCGGTCGTCACCACCGCCCCGGGACGGAGCGGACCTCGGCGACGTACCCCGGCTGGCGCATCGACCCAGGGAGGGTGCGAGGCGGGCCGGCATGGGACACGCGAATTCCACCGCCGCCCTGCCCTGCCGTCTCGAGACACTGCTCGAAACCCGAGACGCGACGCGACTCGGAGTCCTGACGAGGCACATGACACAGCGGTGGTACCCCCCATCCTAGTGGCCGCGGTCGGGAGGATGCGAATCCGCTCCCTCGCCGCGACGTGGGAGGCCGGCCACGCCGACACCCAGCCCCTCGCGCCGGGGGGGGGGGGGGGGGCGGGGGGGGGGGGGGGGTTGCTGTTGGCGGGGGGGGGGGGGGCGTTTCTAAAAAAAAAAAAAAAAAAAAGGGGGGGGGGGGGGTTGGGACCTTTTTTTAGGGGGGGGGGGGGGGGCCCCCCCCCCCCCGCGTTCAGCTCCGGCATGATTTGCGACGACGCTTCCGATAATTGAACGCGTGGGGTAAATCGGGCCAGTGGCCCGATTTACGAGACGCCCACCCTACGAAAAACACACACGAGATTATTAAAATGCCACAAATCGTCATCCTCCCCCACCCAGTCTTCTGCCCTGACGGCGCCGTGCTGGAATCCCCGGCCGGCAAGTCGATCTGCGACGTCCTGCTGGAAAACGACATCGAGATCGAACACGCCTGCGACCGCGTCTGCGCCTGCACCACCTGCCACGTGATCGTGCGCGAAGGCTTCGACTCGCTGAACGAACAGGAAGAAAAAGAAGAAGACATGCTCGACAAGGCCTGGGGCCTGGAGCCGAATTCGCGCCTGTCCTGCCAGGCCATCGTCGCCGAGGAAGACCTGGTCGTGGAGATCCCGAAGTACACGATCAACCACGCCGCAGAGAAGAGTCACTGAGAAAGCCACTGAACGGAGGCTGCCATGAAGTGGACTGAGGTCTCGGCCATTGCCGAGGCGTTGTACGAGAAGTACCCCGAGGTCGACCCCGTCACCGTGCGCTTCGTCGACCTGCACAACTGGGTCGTCGCCCTCGAAGGCTTCGACGACGACCGTGCGCGCGGCGGGGAACGCGTACTGGAAGCCATTCAGGCGGCATGGATCGATGAAGCACGCTAAGCAAACCAACCACATCCCGGCGGCGCTGCCGCCGGAAGTCCGTCCCGGCCAGTCGGTCGAGCTGCTGAAGGAACTCCACATCCTCACGCGCGACGGCAAGCTGAACCAGGACAGCCGCCGCAAGCTCAAGCAGGTCTACCACCTGTACAACTTCATCGAGCCCTTGCTGAAGAGCGTGCTCGAGGAGAAGCAAAGCGTCTCCCTGGTCGACCACGGCGCCGGCAAGTCCTACCTCGGCTTCATCCTGTACGACCTGTTCTTCAAGGGACTCGAAGCGGGCTCGCACATCTACGGCATCGAGACCCGCGACGAGCTGGTAAGCAAATCGACCGAGCTGGCCGCGCGCCTGGGCTTCACGGGCATGTCCTTCCTGCCGCTGTCGGTGGCGGAATCGACAACGTCCAGCCAACTGCCGCCCACCATCGACATCGTCACCGCACTGCATGCCTGTAACACGGCGACCGACGACGCCATCGACTTCGCCCTCAAGAAGAAGGCCAGGCACATGGTGCTGGTGCCGTGCTGCCAGGCCGAAGTGGCGAGCGTGCTGCGCAAGAACAAGGGCAAGGACCTGGGCCGCAGCGCGCTGACCGAGATCTGGCGCCACCCGATCCACACCCGCGAGTTCGGCAGCCAGATCACCAATGTCATGCGCTGCCTGCAGCTGGAAGCGCACGGCTACCAGGTGACCGTGACCGAGCTGGTGGGCTGGGAGCACTCGATGAAGAATGAACTCATCGTCGCTACCTACAAGAACCTGCCGCGCCGCCGGCCGTCCGAACGCCTTCAGGAAGTGATGGCCGAACTGGGGCTCGACGAAATGAAGCAGCGCTTTTATACACCTGTCACAGCAGACTGAGAACGAGATGAGCGACACCAACCAGAACTGGATCGACCTGCGCAGCGACACCGTCACCCAGCCCTCAAGGGCGATGCGCGCCGCGATGGCGGCGGCCGAGGTCGGCGACGACGTGTACGCCGACGACCCCTCGGTCAACCGCCTGCAGGAGTATGCGGCCGAGCTGTTCGGCTTTGAAGCCGGCATGTTCGCCCCCTCGGGCACCCAGACCAACCTGATCGCGCTGATGACCCACTGCGGCCGCGGCGACGAGTACCTGGTCGGCCAGGAAGCGCACACCTACAAGTACGAAGGCGGCGGCGCCGCGGTGCTGGGCTCGATCCAGCCGCAGCCGATCGTCAACCAGCCGGACGGCTCGATCCTGCTGTCGGACATCGAGGCCTACATCAAGCCCGACGACATGCACTTCGCCCGTACCCGCCTGCTGGCGCTGGAAAACACCATCGGCGGCCGCGTGCTGCCGCAGGACTACGTGAAAGCTGCCACCGATCTCGCGCATAGCCGCGGCCTGGCCACCCACCTCGACGGCGCCCGCATCGCCAACGCGGCGGTGAAGCAGGGCATCAGCCTGCGCGAGGTGGTGCAAGGCTTCGATACCGTCTCGGTCTGCCTGTCGAAGGGCCTGGGCGCGCCGGTCGGCTCCGTGCTGCTGGGGCCGAAGGCCTTCATCGAGCAGGGCAAGCGCTGGCGCAAGATGCTGGGCGGCGGCATGCGCCAGGCCGGCGTGCTGGCGGCAGCGGCGCAGTACGCGCTGGAGCACAACGTGCAGCGCCTGCTTGATGACCACGACAACGCCGCCGCGCTGGCGCAGGGCCTGGCGCAGATCGAACAGCTGAACGTGGGCACCCCGCAGACCAACATCTTCTGGCTCGACATGCCGGCGGCCGCCTGCGAACCGCTGCGCCAGTACCTGGCGCGTGCGCAGATCCGCGCCTCGATCGGTCCGCGTACCCGTCTGGTGACGCACCTGGACGTGAGCGCTGCGGACGTGGCCCGCACCGTCGAGGTGTTCCAGGCCTTCTTCGCCGACTGGCGCAGCCAATGAGCGACAAGATGAGCGAGGAGGGCATCCGCCTGGCCAAGCGCGTCGCCGCGCAGCTCGGCTGCTCGCGCGCCGAGGCGGAGCGCTACATCGCCGGCGGCGGCGTCAAGGTAGACGGCGCCGTCGTCGAAGATCCCGCCAGCCGGGTCCTGCCTTCGCAGGATGTGCGCCTGCTGCCGGGTGCATCGAGCGAAGAAGCGCCGCCGGTCACCATCCTGCTGCACAAGCCGGCCGGCTTGAATTCCGGTGTCGGCGCCCGTGGCGAACCGGCCCTGGGCTGCCTGCTGCCGGAATCCCTGGCGCAGGGACACGGCCAGCCGCGCTTCCTCAAGCGCCACCTGCACAAGCTCACCCTGACTTCGCCGCTGGAGACGGATGCGAGCGGGCTGGTGGTCTATACGCAGGACTTCCGGGTGGCGCGCAAGCTGGTGGACGATGCCGCGCGCGTCGAGCAGGAATACATCGTCGACGTCGCCGGATCGATCAAGGAAGGCGGACTGGCGCTGCTGAACCACGGCTTGAACTTCAACGGCAAGCCGCTGGCGCCGATGAAGGTGAGCTGGCAGAGCGAGCACCGGCTGCGCTTCGCACTGAAGGACGTGCGCCCGGGCTTGATCGACCACATGTGCCGCGAAGTGGGCCTGGAGATCGTCGAGATGCGCCGCATCCGCATCGGGCGCGTGCCGATGGCCGGCCTGCAGGCCGGACAGTGGCGCTACCTGCTCGACTACGAGCGCTTCTAGCCTCCGCGGCGCCGCAATAGCTGCACGCCGACGGCGGCAAGGAGCGCCGCGGCCCCGAGCGCCAGCGCCTTGTTGCCTGTCTGCTGCGGCCGGCGTTCCCCGCTGTGGATCCCGCTGGCGCCATGCTGCGGCGCATACAGCGTCCCCACCGTATCCGGCGCGCGCTCCCCGCGCTTCGCCCACCCATCCAGGAAGCGGTTCATGCCGGCAGCGAGCAGGTTGGGCGCGAGCGCATTGCTCAGCCTGAACAGGGAGGCCGGTGCGCCGACGGCGGTCGAGTCGCGCGGATGCCGCGCCAGGTCGACGATGGCCGCGGCGACCTTTTCAGGCGTGAGCGCGCCGGGCGGGATGGACAGCCTGGCGCCGGTGTAATTGGCCGCGTGGCGCATGCCCGGCGTGTCCACGAAAGTAGGATACACGTCGCAGACGCGGATGCGCGGCCGCTTGACCAGCTCCGCGCGCAGGGCTTCGCTGAAGCCGCGCAGGCCATATTTACTGGCCGCGTAGGCCGCGGCGTAGGGCGAGGCGACGAAGCCGCCGGCCGAGATCATGTTGACCCAGATGCCGTGGTCCTGCTCGAGGAAGATCGGCACGACGGCATGGGCGTCGTTCATGTGGGTGAGGAGGTTGGTCTCGATGATGCGCCGGTGGTCGCTCATCGGCACCTCGGCATACTTGCCGACCACGCCGGCGCCGATGTTGCTGAACCACAGGTCGATCCGGCCCAGGATCGCACGCGCCCGCTGCGCGAAGGCCGCGACCGCGTCGGCATCGATCGCATCCACGACCAGGGTCTCGGCGCTGCCGCCGGCCTGCCGGCAGCGCCGGGCGATGTCGTCGAGCCCCTCCTTGCCGCGCGCGCCCAGCACCAGCTGCGCGCCCTCGCGGGCAAAAGCGAGGGCCGTGGCGGCGCCGATACCGCTCGATGCGCCCATGATGACGACGCGCATGTTCGAAAGCTTCATGGTCCACCTTTCTGGAAAGACGAGATGTGAAGCTGTCGATTATTCCGCTGTTTGGATTCTTGCCGCGTTCGAATGCCGCAAGGCAAGCAAGCTGTCCTAGCGCTTGACCTTCGGCAGGGCGATCAGCCGGGTGCCGGCCAGTCGGTCGTGCAGGAACTGGCGGTCCTTGTCGAACAGCGCCGTCATCGCCCAGGCCGCAACCCCGACCAGCAGGGCGATCGCGATCTGCCCCTTGCCGTGCAGCCCGAAGGCCCAGCACACCAGCAGGGCCGGCAGGAACCAGCCCCAGGCCAGCAGGAAGCGCAGGGCGGCCGTCCCGAAGGGCAGTTTGTGATGGCCCAGCTTGACGACCTTGATGCGCCAGGTCTTCATGGCCAGCGTGTTGCCGGTGTTAATCCAGGACCACATGAAGTAGGCGGCCGTCACCAGGAACAGCCAGGCCTTCATGCCTTCCTTGGCCACCGGATGCTGGCTGTTCAGCGTCACCAGCATGTAGAAGGCGATCGCCAGCATCTCGACCGAGAACAGGAGCAGCGCTTCGTACAGCATCACGGTCACGCGGCGCAGGATGGTCGGGGTAGCGACCGGCGCCGGCTTAGTTGCTGGCGGTGCCGATGTTGCTTGCATTGCTTGCATTGTTTGCACTCGGAGCGGTTGGGGCAGCGGGTGAGGGTGCGACAGGCGCCTGCGCCGGTGCGGCGGCGGGCGGCGTCGGCGTCACGGTGGCCGGCGCCGTCGCGGTGCCCGTTGCCACCGCAGGCGCCGTCGGCGGCATGATGCAGGAGGTGCCGCGGCGCGTGGCGCCCGGTGGGCAGCTGGTCGGCGTGTCGATGATCGGCGAATGCGGTAGCGAGGGCACGCCCTGCGGCTTGTTGCCCGAGCGCGCCAGCCGGCGCTTTTCTTCCTCGGACAGCTGCTTGTAGCTTTCCCAGGTCGCCGCCTTCTTGCCGGGGTCGAGCTTGCGGGTCTTGCTGAAGTTTTCGCGCGCCAGGTTGCGCTGGGCCGGGGTCAGGCGCATCCACTGGCGCATGCGCTCGTGCACGCGTGCCTGCTCGTCCGGGCTCATCGAGGCGAAGCGGGCCGACAGTTCGAGCCAGCGGCGCTTGCGGACGCCGTCCATGGCGTCCCATTCGGGCTGCAGGGGCTGGAGCGCGGTGCGTTGGCTGCGCGTCAGTTCGCGCCAGAGCGGTCTGTCGAGGGTCTTGGCAGGCGGCTTGGCGCCGGCGGCGACCGTCGGGGGATTGCCTGCGCCGCGCGCGGCCGGCGCCGTCGATTCGGATTTGTTGTAGACCGCCCAGGTCGCGGCCCCGGCAATCAAGACCGCTGCCGCAGTTGCAACAACGGCGATGCGGGGCTTCGGCGCGGTTTTCGTCATTGCTGGCGCTGTTGCGACTCCACGTAGGCGTTGAAACCTTGGTCGAGGTAGGCGGTCAGCGGCAGCTCGTCGGCGAGCACGGCGGCGTCGACCTCGGCCAGGGCGGCCAGGCGCTGCTGCTGCTCGTACTGGTAGACGCCGCCCATGCCGATGACCAGCGCCAGCATCGGCGCCGCGACGGCAAAGCGCGCCAGGGCCGGGCCGCTAAACAGGCCCTTGAGGTCGAACAGCGGACGCGGGGCGGCCTGGACCTGGCGCGACGCGTCGGGCTTCTTGCGCGACAAGGCGCGCGCGCGCGCGACGGCCAGCCGGTCGGTCGTCGAGGCCGGCAGCGCGTCGAGGTTCTCGGTCAGGGCATGGCGTATCTTGTACGCGAGGTTGATGTCGTCCGTGTTCATAGCTTGATTCCCTTGGCCTTGAGCGCCTCGGCGAGGGCGTGGGTGGCGCGCGAGCAGTGCGTCTTGACGCTTCCCTCGGAGCAACCCATCGCTTCGGCCGTCTCTGCCACGTCCATGTCCTGCCAGTAACGCATGAGGAAGGCTTCCCGTTGACGCGGTGGGAGCTTTTCTACCGCTTCTTCGATGATGCGCAGCGTTTGTGTGCGCTCATACTGGTCGGCGCTCGACTCCGCAGCGGCCGTTCCTTCCTCCGCTTCATAGGAAGAAAGTATATCAAATTCTTCATCGTCCCCATCCTGCCGGCTGAAGCCGGAGAACAGGCTGACCCAGGTGTTCCGGACCTTTTCGCGGCGGAAGTAATCGAGGATGGTCGTCTGCAGGATGCGCTGGAACAGCATCGGCAGCTCGGCGGCCGGCTTGTCGCCGTATTTCTCGGCCAGCTTGATCATCGCATCCTGCACGATGTCGAGCGCCGATTCGTCCTTGCGAACCGCATATACCGCCTGCTTGAACGCACGCCGTTCGACATTCTCGAGGAAGTCGTTGAGTTCTTTGTCTGTGGCCATGCGTGCTTGAAAGGGCGTTTGGTGCGAATGCCGTAAGGAAAACTATCGAATCCTAGCAAAAAACCATGTTCAACGCATCGAAATCGCGCAGTGCCCACTTATTGTGCAGGCCCCCTCGATGACAAAAACTGCATGAAGTTAGTCGAAATGATTCGTTGTTGGGCCTGTCGTGCGTGGCTATTCTGGAATCAGGTTCACTCAACATTACTGGTTCATCATGCCGCTCGACTCGACCCGCCAAGATTTCGACATCCGCCCCTTCGTCAACCAGCCGCTCGGCGCGGAAGTGCTCGGCCTCGACCTTGCCCGCCCGCTCAGCATCGACGACTTCGACCGCCTCTACCTTGCCCACCTCGAGCACCACGTGCTGGTGTTCCGCGACCAGACCTTCACCCCGCAGCAGCAGGTGGAGTTCAGCCGCCGCTTCGGCCGCCTGCAGATCCACGTGCTGCGCCAGTTCGCACTCAGCGGGCACCCGGAAGTCATGGTGATCTCGAACATCCGCGAGAACGGCCAGCCGATCGGCCTGGGCGACGCCGGCCATTTCTGGCACTCGGACCTGTCGTACAAGGAAGTGCCGAGCCTGGGTTCGATGCTGCATGCGCAGGAGCTGCCCTCGGAGGGCGGCGACACCCTGTTCGCCAACCAGCACGCCGCCTACGACGCGCTGCCGGGCAAGCTCAAGCGCGAGATCGCCGGCCTGCGCGCCGAGCACAGCTACCTGGCCAAGTACGAGGAGCTGCGCCAGCGCAACCCCTGGCGCCCGAAGCTGACCCAGGAGCAGATCGATGAAGTGGTGCCGGCCGTGCACCCGGTGGTGCGCACCCATCCGGAGACGGCGCGCCGCGCCCTGTTCGTCAGCGAGCATTTCACCACCCGCATCCTCGACCTCCCGGAAGCGCGCAGCCGCGAGCTGCTGGGCGGGCTGTTCGAGCACAGCACCCGGCCGGAATTCGTCTACCGCCACCAGTGGAAACCCAAGGACATGGTGTTCTGGGACAACCGCTCCGTGATGCACCTGGCCACGCCTTTCCCGCAAGACCAGCACCGCAAGCTGTACCGCACCACCATCGAGGGCGATGTCCCGTTCTGAACCAAGGAAAACCATGTTACTGAAGATGAAACTCGTGGCCGCGGCCGCCGCGCTGGCCCTGGGCGCGTCCTCGACGGCGCAGGCCGAAGGCAAGATCCGCATCGCCGAGCAGTTCGGCATCGTCTACATGCTGCTGAACGTGGCCCAGGACCAGAAGCTGATCGAGAAGCACGGCAAGAAGCAGGGCGTCGATATCGACGTCGACTGGGTCAAGCTGTCGGGCGGATCGGCGGTCAACGATGCGCTGCTCTCGGGCTCCATCGACGTGGCCGGCGCCGGCCTCGGGCCGCTGTTTACCATCTGGGACCGCACCAGCGGGCGTCAGAACGTGCGCGCCGTCGCCTCGCTCGGCAACTTCCCGTACTATCTGGTGAGCACCAACCCGGCGGTGAAGACCATCGCCGACTTCAGCCAGAAGGACCGGATCGCGCTGCCGGCCGTCACCGTGTCGGTGCAGGCGCGCATCCTGCAGATGGCCGCCGCCAAGCAGTGGGGCAAGGCCGAATTCAAGAAGCTCGACCCGATCACCCAGACCGTGCCGCACCCGGATGCCGCGGCCGCCATCATCGCCGGCAAGACGGAATTGAACGCCCACTTCGGCAACCCGCCCTTCCAGGACCAGGAACTGGCCGGCAATCCGCAGGCGCACGTCGTGCTGAATTCCTACGACGTGCTCGGCGGGCCGAGCTCGGCCACCGTGCTGTATGCGACCGAAAAGTACGTCAAGGAGAACCCGAAGACCTACCGCGCCTTCATCGATGCGCTGGTGGAGGCGGCGCAGCTGGCTTCCAGCAACCCGGAAGCGGCGGCCGACGCCTACCTGCGCGTCAACAAGGGCAACATCGACCGCGCGCTGCTGCTCAAGGTGATCAAGAATCCGCAGGTGCAGTTCAAAGTGGCGCCGCAGAATACGCTCGGCCTTGCCCAGTTCCTGCACGAGGTCGGCGCCATCAAGTCCAGGCCGGCGAGCTGGCGCGACTACTTCTTCGTGCACCCGGCGCTGGATAAAGGGAGCTGACATGAGCCCACTGAACCTGGTCCCGCCGCCCGAACCCTTGCTGCGCGCCGAGCACGTTACGCTCGAATACCGGGGCGAACGCGGCATCGTGCGCGCTACCGAGAACGTCAGCTTCGACGTATACCGGGGCGATCGGTTCGTGCTGCTGGGGCCTTCGGGCTGCGGCAAGTCGACCCTGCTGAAGGCGGTGGGCGGCTTCATCGCGCCGCAGGCGGGCAGCCTCACGTTGGCAGGCAAGGCGATCACCAAGCCCGGGCCGGACCGTATCGTCGTGTTCCAGGAGTTCGACCAGCTGCCGCCCTGGAAGACGGTGCGCGAGAACGTGATGTTCCCGATGCTCGCCAATGGCGTCAAGCGCAAGGAAGCAGACCTTCGGGCCCGCCACTGGCTCGGCAAGGTCGGGCTGGCGCGCTTTACCGATGCCTATCCGCACACGCTGTCGGGCGGGATGAAGGCGCGCGTGGCGATCGCGCGGGCGCTGGCGATGCAGCCGGCCATCCTGCTGATGGACGAGCCTTTTGCGGCGCTCGATGCGCTCACGCGCCGGACCATGCAGGAAGAGCTGCAGGCGCTGTGGGACGAGATCGGCTTCACGATGCTGTTCGTGACGCACTCGATCGAAGAGGCGCTGGTGGTGGGTAATCGCATCCTGCTGCTGTCGCCGCACCCGGGGCGGGTGAGGGCGGAATTGAACAGTCATCAGTTCAGTCTGGCCAGCGCGGGGAGCAGCGAGTTCCAGGCGGCGACGCAGCGGATTCATGGTTTGTTATTCGGCGCGCAGGAGCCGGTTGAACGCGCGGAAGGCAGAGCCGTCCACCCTACGGAGGTCGTCCATGGTTAATCCGCCGATCCGGCCTGAATACGTGCTGGAAGCCACGGCGCCGACGGTTTTTGACCAATCGGTAAAACTTTCGCTGCCGGACCTCGGCTGGCTGCGCAAACTCGGCATGCTGCTGGTCATCGCCCTGATCTGGGAAGCCCTGGCGCGCTGGTTCGACAACGACCTGCTGCTGCCTGGCGCCATCCAGGCGGGTAAAGCCTTCGCGGCGGGCCTGGCCTCGGGCGAACTGTGGGGCTATGTGAGCGTCTCGCTGCGGGTGCTGACCCAGGGCTTCACCCTGGGCGTCTTTGGCGCCTTCCTGCTGACCTGGCTCGCGGTGTCGAGCAAGGTCGGGCGCGAGCTGATCGATACGCTGGCTTCGATGTTCAATCCGCTGCCGGCGATCGCGCTGCTGCCCCTCGCCTTGCTGTGGTTCGGCCTGGGCAAGGGCAGCCTCTTGATGGTGCTGGTCCATTCCGTACTGTGGCCGCTGACCCTGAGCGCCACCGCCGGGTTTCGCTCGGTGCCGGACACGCTGCGCATGGCTGGCCGTAACTACGGCCTGGGCGGCTTGCGCATGGTGCTGCAGATCCTGATCCCGGCCGCGCTGCCCGCCATCCTGTCGGGACTGAAAATCGGCTGGGCTTTTGCATGGCGCACCCTGATCGCCGCCGAGCTGGTGTTCGGCAGCACCTCGGGGCAGGGCGGACTGGGCTGGTATATCTTCCAGAGCCGCAACGAACTCTTCACCGACAAGGTCTTCGCCGGCCTGGCCGCCGTCATCCTCATCGGCCTGGCTGTAGAACACCTCGTGTTCCAAACCCTCGAACGGGTGACTGTGCGACGCTGGGGCATGCAGCGGTAAAACCATCCGCATCGCACCATCCAGGTGCACCATTCTGGTCGAGCAAAAATAATCACGCTTTTGGCTTGACCAAAATGGTGCAACGCAGTAATGTGTTTGAACGCTTTGCACCCCCGAAGCTCTCCGGTCACCCGGTGAAGGCCCACAAGCCATCTCCGGATTGACGCGCTTTCATTTGTAGGCAGTTTGCTCCGACCCGCGCCACAAGCGCGAGAGATGCGTATAAACGCTACAGACACTCAAGCCGAACGAGTTGCGCCCAGCGCCCGTGCGTAAGGACCCTACGGTGTCCCGAACCACAGTCGCGACCGCAGAGAGAAGGGAAGCATGAGGGTCGTTGCGCACATCGCATTTCGTTAGGAACGGGCATCCGATCAAACTCCCATTGGGTCTTGAAAGGAATGTACATGAGTAACGAAACATCGGCCCCGATCACGGGTGCTGAAATAGTGGTGCGTTGTCTCGCGGAAGAGGGCGTCAAGCACGTCTTCGGATATCCCGGCGGGGCAGTCCTCTACATCTACGACGCCATCTTCAAGCAGGACAAGTTCCAGCACGTCCTCGTCCGCCACGAACAGGCCGCGGTCCACGCCGCAGACGCCTATTCGCGCAGCTCCAATACCGTCGGCGTTGCCCTCGTGACCTCCGGTCCGGGCGTGACCAATGCCGTCACTGGCCTGTCCACGGCCTACATGGATTCGATCCCGATGGTCGTCATTTCCGGCCAGGTGCCGAGCCATGCGATCGGCCAGGATGCCTTCCAGGAATGCGACACCGTCGGCATCACCCGCCCGGTGGTCAAGCACAATTTCCTCGTCAAGGACGTCCGCGAACTGGCATCGACCATCAAGAAAGCCTTCTTCATCGCCCGTACCGGCCGTCCCGGTCCCGTGCTGGTCGATATCCCGAAGGACATCACGATGCACAAGTGCGCCTTCGAGTATCCCCGCGAGATCGAGATGCGCTCGTACAAGCCGGTGGACAAGGGCCACACCGGCCAGATCCGCAAGGCCGTCCAGCTCCTGCAGGGCGCCGAGCGCCCGATGATCTATGCGGGCGGCGGCGTCATCCTGGCCAATGCATCGAACGAACTGAACCGCCTGGTCGACAAGACCGGCTTTCCGGTCACCAACACGCTGATGGGCCTGGGCGCCTCGCGCTCCTCGAGCCCGCATTTCGTGGGCATGCCGGGCATGCACGGCACCTACGAAGCCAACATGGCGATGCAGCACTGCGACGTCCTGATCGCGATCGGCGCGCGTTTCGACGACCGCGTGATCGGCAACCCCAAGCACTTCGCCACCCACCCGCGCAAGATCATCCATATCGACATCGACCCCTCGTCGATCTCGAAGCGCGTCAAAGTCGACATCCCGATCGTCGGCAACGTCAAGGACGTGCTGGTCGAGCTGCTCTCGCAGCTGGACGCCAGCCAGGCCGCGACCAATACCAATGCGCTGCAGGCATGGTGGAAGCAGATCGCCGAATGGCGCGGCAAGGATTGCCTGGCCTATGCGCCCTCGAACGAACTGATCAAGCCGCAATCGGTCATCGAGCAGTTGTACAAGGTCACGGACGGCGACGCCTTCATCACCTCGGACGTCGGCCAGCACCAGATGTGGGCCGCGCAGTACTACGGCTTCGACAAGCCGCGCCGCTGGATCAACTCGGGCGGCCTGGGCACCATGGGCGTCGGCCTGCCGTACGCGATGGGCGTGCAGATGGCCAACCCGGATGCGACCGTCGCCTGCGTCACCGGCGAAGGCTCGATCCAGATGTGCATCCAGGAGCTCGCCACCTGCAAGCAGTACCACCTGACGCCGAAGATCATCCTGCTGAACAACCGCTTCCTCGGCATGGTCCGCCAGTGGCAGCAGATCGACTACGGTTCGCGCTACTCCGAGTCCTACATGGATTCGTTGCCGGACTTCGAGAAGCTGGCCGAGGCCTACGGCCACGTCGGCATGCGCATCGAGAAGCCGGGCGACGTCGAGGGCTCGCTGCGCGAAGCCTTCGCCATGAAGGATCGCCTGGTGTTCATGAACTTCATCACCGACCAGAGCGAGAACGTCTGGCCGATGGTCAAGGCCGGCAAGGGCCTGAATGAAATGCTGCTCGGCTCGGAGGACCTGTAATGCGACACATCATTTCCGTCCTCCTCGAGAACGAAGCCGGCGCGCTGTCGCGCGTGGTCGGGCTGTTCTCGGCGCGCGGCTACAACATCGAAACCCTGACCGTGGCGCCGACCGAAGACGCGACCCTGTCGCGCATGACCATCGTCACCAGCGGCTCGGACGACATCATCGAGCAGATCACCAAGCACCTGAATCGCCTGATCGAGGTGGTGAAGGTGGTCGACCTCACCGAAGGCCATCACATCGAGCGCGAGCTGATGTTGATTAAAGTGCGCGCGGTCGGCAAGGAGCGCGAAGAGATGAAGCGCACCGCCGACATCTTCCGCGGCCGGATCATCGACGTGACCGAGAAGACCTACACGATCGAATTGACCGGCGCCAAAAGCAAGCTCGACGCCTTCATCGACGCCATCGACCGTGCCTCGATCCTGGAAACCGTCCGTACCGGCGGCTCGGGCATCGGCCGCGGCGAACGCATCCTCAAAGTCTGAAGTCGTAGCTCAACGACACAAGCGTATTCACACATTTAAAAATTATTAAGGAATGACCATGAAAGTTTTCTACGACAAAGACTGCGACCTCTCCCTCATCAAAGGCAAGAACGTTGCCATCATCGGCTACGGCTCGCAGGGCCATGCACACGCCCAGAACCTGAGCGAATCCGGCGTCAACGTCACCGTCGGCCTGCGCCGCGGCGGCGCTTCCTGGAACAAGGTGGAAGCGGCCGGCCTGAAGGTCGCCGAGGTCGATGAAGCGGTCAAGAACGCCGACGTCATCATGATCCTGCTGCCGGACGAGAACATCGCCGAGGTCTACAAGAACAGCGTCGAGCCGAACGCCAAGCAGGGCGCGGTGCTGGCCTTCGCCCACGGCTTCAACGTGCATTATGGGCAGGTGGTGCCGCGCGCCGACCTCGACGTGATCATGGTGGCGCCGAAGGCCCCGGGCCACACCGTGCGCGGCACCTACCGCCAGGGTGGCGGCGTGCCGCACCTGGTCGCGGTCTACCAGGACAAATCCGGCTCGGCACGCGACATCGCGCTGTCCTACGCCATGGCCAACGGCGGCGGCCGCGCCGGCATCATCGAAACCAACTTCCGCGAAGAGACCGAGACCGACCTGTTCGGCGAGCAGGCCGTGCTGTGCGGCGGTACCGTCGAGCTGATCAAGGCCGGCTTCGAGACCCTGGTGGAGGCGGGTTACGCACCGGAGATGGCTTACTTCGAGTGCCTGCACGAACTGAAGCTGATCGTCGACCTGATCTACGAAGGCGGCATCGCCAACATGAACTACTCGATCTCGAACAACGCGGAATACGGCGAGTACGTCACCGGCCCGAAAGTCGTCACCTCGGCGACCAAGGACGCGATGCGCCAGTGCCTGAAGGACATCCAGACCGGCGAATACGCGAAGAGCTTCATCCTCGAGAACAAGGCCGGCGCCCCGACCCTGATCTCGCGCCGCCGCCTGACCTCGGAGCACCAGATCGAGGAAGTCGGCGCCAAGCTGCGCGCGATGATGCCGTGGATCGCCAAGAACAAGCTGGTCGACCAGTCGAAGAACTAAGCGTTACGTCGTGTGGGCGGCTAAGCCGCCCACACGACAATTAAAGACAGTTGCAACGGTTCATTACAAAACTACGAAGGAAGTTGTGAAGCCAGTATCGTATAAGTGACGCAGACATCCGTCGCAACTACTGGAGAACAACAATGAAACTTTCCAAATCGCTCGTCGCCGCCGCACTGGTGCTGGCCTTCCACACCCAGGCCCAGGCGCAGACCGCCCCGTCCACCGCCGGCACGCTGGTCGTGGTCCCGGCCTTCGGCGAAGTGAAGCATGCCAACGACCAGGCCACCGTCACCTTCGCTGTCGAAGAGCATGACAAGGACAAGAATGCCGCCGCGGCACGCGTGAACCGCAAGATGAAGGAGGGAACCGAGGTCGTGCGCCGCGCCGATCCGAAGGCCGAGCTGAAGACGATGGGCTACTACACCTATCCGGTCTATCCGGAAGTGCCACCGATGCCGCAACCGGCCTTGCGCACGCCCGTGAAACCGGTGCCGATCGCCTGGCGCGTCGGCCAGTACCTGGAGGTGAAGACCACCAACTTGGCAGACCTGCCGAAGACCGCCGCCGCAGCCCAGAAAGTTCTGCAAATCAACAATGTGAGCTTCGGACTCAGTCCGGAACTGGAAAAGCGCCTCGATGACCAGCGCATCGCCGCCACCTACCGCAACCTGAACGAACGCATCGCGTCGATCGCCAATGCGATGGGCCGCAAGCCGGCCGAGGCCATGCTCGACACTGTCGATTTCGAGGGCTCGGGCAACTATGCGGGCGATGGCCAGGGGGCGCCGGCGCCAATGATGATGCGGTCCAGCGCCATGAAGGAAGCGGCTGACCAGATGCCGGAACCAAGCTTTGAACCGGGAGAAACCACGCTCCAGATGCGTCTTGTGGGAAAGGTTCGCTTTAAATGAATGCTCACACAACAGTGATCATTCGCTAAGCAGGGGTTCACGCCTTTATAATGCTGACAACAGCATTATTTTTTGACGGACCACTATGCCCAATTTCCCACGACGCCGAGTACCTGGAGCCGCGCCCAAGGCGCCACGATTTTCCCGTTTGAAACGCTTCGGGCGCAGGACGGAAGACCGTGTCCAGGGCGAGCGCGGCCGCGGCATCTACCTGCTGCCGAACGCGTTCACGACCGGCGCGCTGTTCTGCGGCTTCTATGCGATCGTCATGGCGATGAACCAGCGCTTCGAGCACGCCTGCTGGGCGGTGTTCATCGCCATGGTCCTCGACGGGCTGGACGGGCGCATTGCGCGCCTGACCAACACCCAGTCGGAGTTCGGTGCGCAGTACGACTCGCTGTCGGACATGGTGTCCTTCGGGGCGGCGCCGGCGCTGGTGATCTATGAATGGTCGCTGCGCGGGCTGGGCAAGCTGGGCTGGATCGCGGCCTTCATTTATTGCGCGGGGGCCGCGCTGCGCCTGGCGCGCTTCAACACCAACATCGAGGTGGTGGACAAGCGCTTCTTCCAGGGGCTGCCGAGTCCGGCAGCTGCGGCGCTGATCGTCGGCTTCATCATGATGATGACCGACCCGGACATCAACGTCAGCTCGCGCCAGGTGGACTGGGTGAGCTGGGGCCTGGCGGTGTTTGCCGGCCTGACGATGGTGTCGAACATACCGTTTTACAGCTTCAAGGACGTGAACTTCCGCAAGTCGGTCCCGTTCATCGTGGTGTTCCTGATTGCCCTCGGCTTCGCGCTGCTGGCGATCGACCCACCGAAAGTCCTGTGGCCGATTTTTGTGATTTACGGCTTGTCGGGATATGCCGTGTTCGCCTGGCGCGCAGCCAAGGGCAAGCCGGTGAGCATCATCCCGCTCGACGACGAGCCGGACGACGGCGTGCGCCGCTAGCGCGGACCTTCGGGTCGGGCAGGGCGCCCGCTAATTCAATTAGCATACGGAGCCTGCAATGCCTGACCCGAACCGCCTCATCATTTTCGACACCACCCTGCGCGACGGCGAGCAATCGCCCGGCGCATCCATGACCAGGGATGAGAAGGTGCGCATCGCGCGCCAGCTCGAGCGCCTGCGGGTGGACGTCATCGAAGCCGGCTTTGCTGCTGCCTCGCCGGGCGACTTCGAAGCCATCCGCGCGATCTCGAGCGCGGTGCGCGAATCCACCATCTGCTCCCTGTCGCGCGCCAACGACCGCGACATCGCCCGCGCCGCCGAGGCGCTGGCGCCTGCCGCGCGCAAGCGCATCCACACCTTCATCGCCACGTCGCCCCTGCACATGCAGGTCAAGCTGCGCATGGAGCCGGAGCAGGTGCTGGAACAGGCCAAGCTCGCCATTCGCTACGCGCGCAACCATACCGACGACATCGAGTTCTCGCCCGAAGACGGCAGCCGCTCGGAAGAGGATTTCCTGTGCCGCGTGCTGGAGGCCGTGATCGCCGAAGGCGCGACCACCATCAACTTCCCCGACACGGTCGGCTACGCCGTGCCCGAGGAATTCGGCCGCCGCATCCTGCGCCTGCGCGAGCGCGTGCCCAATTCCGACAAGGCCATCTGGTCGGTGCACTGCCATAACGACCTGGGCCTGGCCGTGGCGAACTCGCTGGCCGGCGTCACCATCGGCGGCGCGCGCCAGATCGAATGCACCATCAACGGCCTGGGCGAGCGGGCCGGGAACACCTCGCTGGAAGAAGTCGTGATGGCGCTACGCACCCGCCAGGACTACTTCAACTTGACTGTGGGTGTGGACACCACGCAGATCGTCCCAAGCTCGAAAATGGTCTCGCAGATCACCGGCTTCGCGGTGCAGCCGAACAAGGCGGTGGTGGGTGCGAACGCGTTTGCCCACGCCTCCGGCATCCACCAGGACGGCATCCTGAAGGCGCGCGAAACCTACGAGATCATGCGCGCCGAAGACGTGGGCTGGACCACCAACAAGATCGTGCTGGGCAAGCTGTCGGGCCGCAACGCCTTCAAGTCGCGCCTGCAGGAACTGGGCATCGAGCTGGAATCGGAGCTTGAAGTGAACGCCGCCTTCGCCCGCTTCAAGGAGCTGGCGGACCGCAAGGCCGAGATTTTTGACGAGGACATCATGGCGCTGGCATCCAGCGCGGACCATGAGCAGGCCGGCGAGATCTACCGCCTGGTGTCGCTGTCGCAGCGCTCCGAGACCGGCGCGCTGCCGCATGCGAAGGTGGTGTTCGCGGTGGACGGCAAGGAAGTATCGGCCGAGTCCTCGGGCGACGGACCGGTGGATGCGGTGATCACTGCGATCGAGAGCGTGGTGAAAAGCGGGGCGGAGCAGGTGCTGTTTTCGATCAATGCGATCAGCAACGGGCCGCAATCGCAGGGCGAGGTCACCATCCGCCTGTCGCACTCGGGGCGCATCGTCAATGGCGTGGGGGCGGACCCGGACATCATCGTGGCCTCGGCCAAGGCCTACCTCTCCGGGCTGAACAAGCTGCATTCGAAGGTCGAACGCGTCAATCCGCAGGGCGTATAAGCGCGCCTGCCCGGGGCGGTCCCGTCTTCGCCGGGATCGGCCTCACCACCCCATCCTGTCCCGCGGCTCGTACATCGGATCGGGTCCATTGAGCATCTGCCGCACGATCCCTTGCTGGTCGAAGTGCACGTGCATCATGGAATTCCACACACCTGCCTCCTTGTACCGGTACGACCACACCTCGTAGCCCCTCATCGCCACGGTGGACTTCTCGGCCGGCCGCCCGATCGTGCGCAACACCTCTTCCTTGTCCGCCCCATCGATCTTGATGGTGGCGAACTTCTCTCCAGTGAGCACCTGCTCGTAGGACGCCAGCCGCCCATCCGCCCCGATGCGCGCCATCCAGGTGAACTGGCCCATCGGCCCGGTTGCGTACTCGAAGATGCGGTCGTTGCCGGCGCCATAGATGCTGGTGGGCGGCCCCATCTTCTTCTGCACCAGGTCTTCCGGGTCGCCGATGGTGGGCGCCTCGCGCAGCATCCCGGCACAGCCGCCGAGCAAGACGAGCGCCACGAATGTTGTAAATCTGATCAATTTGTTCATCATTTGGCCCTCCAAACGCGCCAACATCTCCAAAATCTGCCTTCCGGACGATGCAAACAGTGGCCCCATGCCCCGTTTTCCCCTATACTGGCGGGTCTGTCCATTTTGGGCAGGCGATTCGTCAATCACGGTGCGCTGGGTTTCGACTCATGCACCGCATGTGAAAGGTAACATCATGACCGTAGAAAACATCAACAAAGCCGCGATCATCGCGGACAACGCACGTGGCCAGAACGATACCGGTTCGCCGGAAGTCCAGGTCGCACTGCTGACCGCACGCATCAACGAGCTGAACGGCCACTTCAAGGCACACCAGAAAGATCACCACTCGCGTCGTGGCCTGATCATGATGGTCAACCGTCGCAAGAGCCTGCTGGCTTACCTGAAGCGCAAGGACGCAAACCGTTATCGCGACCTGATCGCCAAGCTCGGCCTGCGTAAGTAATCGTTGGTCAAGACGATTTAGTCACGAAATGCCTGCGCCAGATACCTGTCGCGGGCATTTTTTGTTTCTGTTGTTCGTTGTTGTTGAGTAATGGTGGTTCTGACGAACCACCCGTGGTGAGGTGAACGACAGCTCCTGAAAATCTGTCGGCAAATAGAAAGGGATTACCCATGTTTAATAAAGTTTCGAAAACCTTCCAGTACGGTCAACACACGGTCACCCTGGAGACGGGTGAAATCGCGCGCCAGGCAAGCGGCGCCGTCGTCGTGTCGGTCGAAGACACCGTCATCCTGGCCACCGTGGTCGCCAAGAAGGACGCCAAGCCGGGCCAGGACTTCTTCCCGCTGACCGTCGACTACATGGAGAAAACCTACGCAGCCGGCAAGATCCCGGGCGGCTTCTTCAAGCGCGAAGGCCGTCCTTCGGAAAAGGAAACCCTGACCTCGCGCCTGATCGACCGTCCGATCCGCCCGCTGTTCCCGGAAGGCTACCTGAACGAAGTCCAGGTCATCATCCACGTCCTGTCGGTCAACCCTGAAATCGACCCGGACATCCCGGCCATGATCGGCGCCTCGGCTGCGCTGTGCATCGCCGGCATCCCGTTCAACGGCCCGATCGGCGCAGCGCGCGTCGGCTACGCGAACGGCCAGTACATCCTGAACCCGACCACCACCCAGCTCAAGACCTCGCAGATGGACCTGGTCGTGGCAGGCACCGAAACCGCCGTGCTGATGGTGGAATCGGAAGCGCAGCAGCTGTCGGAAGAAGTCATGCTGGGCGCGGTCGTCTTCGGCCACGACCAGATGCGTGCCGTCATCGACGCGATCCACGACCTGGTGGCCGAGGGCGGCAAGCCGGAAGTCGAGTGGAGCCCGGCGCCGAAGAACGAAGAACTGATCGCCCGCGTGAGCGACCTGGCCGCAGCAAGCATCCGCGACGCTTACCAGACCCGCGAAAAGTCGCTGCGCCAGCAGAAGCTGAAGTCGATCTCGGCTGAAGTGATGGCCGGCCTGGCAACCCAGGGCGTCGAAGCCGATGCGGCCGAAGTCGGCAACATCCTGTTCGACATGGAAGCCAAGGTCGTGCGCACCCAGATCCTGGACGGCGAGCCGCGTATCGACGGCCGCGACACTCGCACTGTGCGTCCGATCGCGATCCGCACCGGCGTGCTGCCGCGTACCCACGGTTCGGCCCTGTTCACCCGCGGCGAAACCCAGGCACTCGTGGTGGCTACCCTCGGCACCGCGCGCGACAGCCAGAAGATCGACGCGCTGATGGGCGAGTACACCGACGACTTCATGATGCACTACAACATGCCTCCGTTCGCCACCGGCGAAACCGGTCGCGTGGGCACCCCGAAGCGCCGCGAAGTCGGCCACGGCCGCCTGGCCAAGCGCGCGCTGGTCGCTGCGCTGCCGTCGGCGGACGAGTTTAGCTACTCGGTGCGC
Source organism: Massilia sp. UBA6681 (assembly GCF_002454935.1). Taxonomy (NCBI): domain Bacteria; kingdom Pseudomonadati; phylum Pseudomonadota; class Betaproteobacteria; order Burkholderiales; family Oxalobacteraceae; genus Massilia; species Massilia sp. UBA6681. The sequence goes on along the minus strand of NZ_DKJX01000085.1, from coordinate 68,456 downwards.
CTGGTTTCCGAAATCACCGAGTCGAACGGTTCCTCGTCGATGGCATCGGTGTGCGGCGGCTGCCTGGCACTGATGGACGCCGGCGTGCCGATGAAGGCGCATGTCGCCGGCATCGCCATGGGCCTGATCAAGGAAGGCGGCAAGTTCGCCGTCCTGACCGACATCCTGGGTGACGAAGACCACCTGGGCGACATGGACTTCAAGGTCGCCGGTACCCCGGCAGGCATCACCGCGTTGCAGATGGACATCAAGATCCAAGGCATCACCAAGGAAATCATGCAGGTGGCGCTGGCGCAAGCCAAGGAAGCCCGCCAGCACATCCTGGCCGAGATGCAGAAGGCCGTGCCAAGCGTGAAGACCGAGCTGTCGGACTTCGCACCGCGCCTGATCACCATCCGCATCAACCCGGAAAAGATCCGTGACGTGATCGGCAAGGGCGGCGCCGTCATCCGCGCGCTGACCGAAGAAACCGGCACCCAGATCGACATCACCGACGAAGGCGTCGTGACCATCGCGTCGGTCGATGCCGCCGCCGGCCAGGAAGCCAAGCGCCGCATCGAAGAGCTGACCGCATCGGTCGAAGTGGGCAAGACCTACGACGGCACCGTGCTCAAGCTGCTGGACTTCGGCGCCATCGTCCAGGTCATGCCGGGCAAGGATGGCCTGCTGCACATCTCGCAGATCGCCAACGAGCGCGTCAACGCCGTGGCCGACTACCTGAAGGAAGGCCAGCAAGTGCGCGTGAAGGTCCTCGAGACCGACGAGCGCGGCCGCCTGAAGCTGTCGATGAAGGCTGCTGATCCGGTGGAAGGCGCGGCGCAGTAAGCATCGCGGCTTTAAGCCTACGAAAACCGCCAGTGCGTGAGCCTGGCGGTTTTTTGTTATGGCCGTCCGATTTCGACGAGGTCAAGGTTAGCCAGGTTCCGTGGATATTGCTTGCGCTGCGCCAACTGATGCCTGTGCTCTAGCCTTAATGATTGCAGCGCATCTGTCGTGACCAAGCCACGTGAGGAATTGGAACTTGTGAGGAGCGCGAATGACCACAGTCTACGATCAATACGAGCAACTAACTGAGTCTGAACAGGCATACTTGCGGCGCCATCCGCATCATGTACTCACAATCAATGATGCGCGCACGGCAGCGTTTGCGGAGACCGTGCGGCGCTTTGGCAAAAATGGGCATAACGATCAGTCAGACGCATTTCGCCATTGCTTCTGGTCTGCACTCCTTGCACGTGATGTGGGCTTCAATAACGGACTTGCATTCACGACGGCGCATGAGTCATTCTCAGGGAACAAAATGGACGAGAAACGCATGGATTTGCACAACAATCGGGTAGGCTTGAATATCGGACGCCAGGGTGGGTCAAATAGCACGCTGAGTGACAGATGCATGTCTGCACTTCGCGCAGGAAAGCTGCAGGTCATAGCCCAGTGACGATGCGCCGCTCATTTATCTCTCTCATCCTGCTGTGCCTTGTCTGTGGGTGTAGTCGTCCTTCCTTGACCGAGCAGGCACGCATGCTGGGAGACCGGGAATTCTCGCCACAGGCTTGGGCGGCGGCGTCGCAGATCGAGCGCGGCGAAATGCTGGCCTCGTTCCTTGCCAAGCATCCAGTCGATCAGCTCACAGCCTCAGACGTGAAGCAACTGCTCGGCCCACCTACCGGCTACGCCGACTACGATGAGGACCCGGCCTATGTGCTTGGGCCGCCAACTGTCCAGAGCGAATACGGAAAAGGTTACTTGTTGATATTCGTGACGGATAAGCGTGCTGGCCGGGTTGTAAAGGCCCGGCTAGTGCCTGAAGTCACAAGATAGGAGCGCTTACCGTACCCCGGTTTGCGGCGGCACAACGAGTGCCGGAAGCATAATCCGACAATCGTAAGCTAGTGTCCTATTGAGCGGGCCAAGCATGCGTTCCCTGATTCCTGCCATCTCCCTGTCGCTCTGCCTGCACGCCTGCGGCGGCAACACCTCCGTCGCCCTCTATTTCGAATGGGGTTCCTGCGACTTCGACCGTCAGCGCTGGGAGCAGGCGGACCGGATCGGACGCGGCTGCATGATGTCCTCCTTCCTCGACAAGTATCATCCGGTAGGAATGTCCGTGTTGGAGATCAAATTATGGCTGGGCGAGCCCAGCGCCTATGCCGACTTCGAGGACCCGGCCTACCTGGTCGCCCAGTCCGGATCGAACGGCAGCGCAGGCAGGGAACAGCTGCTGGTGTTCAGGATCGACCGGATCACCGGCCGCTGTGTCGAGGTCGCGTTACGGCCGGCGCACTAAGCGGAGCATGCACGACGCTACGAGGCCGCGAGAACACATCGCCCAGCGGCGTCTCCACCCACCGGAAGAATACGCTACCTGCCAGCAGGCTGGCGATCCACGCGACCAGCATCCCGACGGCCTGCGCATGCGCCTGCTCCGGCACGAAGCGGGCAAACGCGGCATTCACGAGCAGGCAAACCGGGAAGTGGACCAGGAAGACCGAAAACGAGATCTTGCTGGCGTAATGGATGACAGCCAGCCCATTGCCGGCACGCGAAGCGGGCCGACGGCGGCCGAACAGGAATAGCAGGCAAGCCACGGCCAGCGCCAGCGCGATGCGGCTGCGGAAGTCCAGCAGCAGCGCAATGCCGGGCAGAAGCAGCAGCGCGGCCAGCAACAGGGCGAGGGAGCGCGGCCGGCGGCCAGGGGCGCTCGCCCACCATGCGAGCGCCCCCAGGCCGTAGCTGCCGAAGAAGTAGGGCGCCCACACGTCCCAATCCGCGTCGCGGTTGAAGTGCAGCAGCGAGGCCGCGACGCCCACCGCCACCAGGCCCGGCATCAACCACGGCCGCGGCTGTCCTCCCAGGCGACCCGAGAACCAGGCCAGCAGCGTCAGCAAGGCATACAACTGGAAATCGATCGCGACATACCAGGCGCCCGCGGACAGTGATTCAATGCCGAATGCCCCGTGCAGCAGCAACGCATGCGCGCCCAGCTGGACCAGGGTCGGCGGCGGCGAGATCGAGTCGTGGTGCATCCAGCTGCCGGCCCAGGCGGATGCGAGGACGGCCAGCAGCATCGCCGCAATGAAGGGCGGAGCCAGTTTCAGGTAGCGGCGCTGGATCAGCTGCAGGGGATGCTTCGTTCCCGGCAGGCCGTCGGGCGACAGCGATTTCGCAGCCAGGAAGCCGCCAATGACCAGGAAGACCTGGACCGCGATCCGGGCGTGGTCGTAGAGCCAGTCGACCAGCGAGGGCAGGATGCGCCGGGCGTGGTCGGACATCGGTCCATAGAAGGCCAGGTGGTGCAGGACGATCAGCTGGGCTGCGCCGCCTTTGAGCAGATCGATGAGGACAAACTGCTTGCTGCGTTCTCGATTCTCCGCGGGCATCTTGCCCAATGCTTCTCTTATCACGCGACCCAGGTTTCTCCGACAAAGGGGCCGCATTCTAGCCGAGATGCATATGTCACATTCGACACATTTCGAGTATGCAATTAACATTGCAACTTTGAAAAATTGGCAGGCTTGCCTTTGTGCGCACTGCACAACTGTGTCGTGACCATAATGCAATAAGTGTTATAGTTATTTATTTACTTAACCATGGGATCGCACGCCCGTGTTCCGCGTAGCCCCCACTGATTTCAACCATCCAAATCTAGGAATCGACAGATGACCACGAAGGATTACGCCGCCCGTATCAGCCAGCTCATCCAGGAACACCAAGCCGAGATTGGCGCGGAGTGGATCGCGCAGCTGGAAGCCCTGACCGTGCGCGGAACCTCGAGCTCGAGAGAGCAGTTGCGCAGCCACTGCCAGCAATTCATTGCAGCGCTGGCCAGCGCGAGCCGCGGCGGCGAACTGGAGAACATCGAGCACCGTTCCTGGGACGAAGTGCGTGACCTGCTGGCCGAGATCTCCTCGACCCGCGCCAAGGCCGGCTCCACCCCGAGCGAAACCGCGACCTTCGTCTTCTCGCTGAAGCAGCCGCTGTTCGGTCACCTGCGCCAGGGCTTCGAGGGCGATCCCGAAGGCGTCGCTGCCGCCTCCTGGACCATCAGCACCCTGCTCGACAAGCTGGGCCTGTACACCATCGAGGTATTCCAGAAGACCAAGGACCAGATCATCGTGCGCCAGCAGCAGGAACTGCTCGAGCTGTCGACCCCGGTCGTCAAGCTGTGGAACGGCATCCTGGCGCTGCCGCTGATCGGCACCCTGGACTCGGCGCGCACCCAGGTGGTGATGGAGAACATCCTGCAGAAGATCGTCGACACCGGCGCCATCATCGCCATCATCGACATCACCGGCGTGCCGACCGTCGACACCCTGGTGGCCCAGCACCTGATGAAGACCATCGCCGCCGCCCGCCTGATGGGCGCCGACTGCATCATCAGCGGCATCCGCCCGCAGATCGCCCAGACCATCGTGCACCTCGGCGTGAACCTGGAAGACGTGATCACCAAGGCCACCCTGGCCGACGCCTTCCTGGTCGCGCTCGAGCGCACCGGCACCGCCGTCGTGCAGAAGGCGTAAGCAGAGACCATGGAACGCATTCCTATCCTGCGCATGGGCGACCTGCTGCTCGTCACGATCCAGGTCGACATGCACGACCGCCTCGCCATGCAGCTGCAGGACGACCTGACCGAACGCATCGTGAGCGATGGCGCCAAGGGCGTCCTGATCGATATCTCCGCACTCGACCTGGTCGACTCCTTCATCGGCCGCATGATCAGCAATACCGCCGCCATGGCACGCGTGCTCGATGCGCGCACCGTGGTGGTCGGCATGCAGCCGGCGGTGGCGATCACCCTGGTGGAGCTGGGCCTGACGCTGCATGGCGTGAAGACCGCTCTCAACGTTGAAAAGGGCATGGCCCTGTTGGGAAAGAGCTATAAATAATGAACGGCGCGCAAACCGACGCAGTCCTGTTCGAGACCGCGCTGCTGGACCGCCACCGCCAGCATCGCACCGCACGCGTGACCTTGCGCCTGCAGTCGGATGAGGACGTTGTAGGCCTGCGCAAGCAGGTGCGCGAGCGGGCGGTGGCCATTGCCTTGTCCCTGGTCGACCAGACCAAGCTGGTCACAGCCGCGAGCGAGCTGGCACGTAACACGATCAAATACGGCGGAGGCGGCGAAGTCCACCTCGACAGCCTGACCGACGGCATCCGCAAGGGCATCGGGCTGCTGTTCGTCGATGCCGGTCCGGGTATCCCGGACATCGATACCGCGCTGCGCGACGGCTTCACCACCGGCGGAGGCCTTGGCCTCGGCCTAGGCGGCTCCAGGCGCCTCGCGGATGAATTCGACATCGAAAGCCGTCCCGGAGAGGGCACTGCCGTGCTGGTGGTGAAATGGAAGCGCTGATCAGTTCACTCACGCAGCAGGAAGTCTTCGCGATCACCCACGCGAGCGACGTGGCGGCGGTACGGCGCAGCGGCCAGAAACTGGCCGATGCGCTCGGCTTCAGCGAGACCCGCGCCGGCCAGCTGGCGCTGATCATCACCGAGGCCGCCACCAACATCCTCAAGCATGCGGGCGAGGGCGAGATGCACGTCGGGCCGGCGCAATCGAGCGCCGGCGTGGGCGTCGACGTGCTCGCGGTCGACAACGGCCCGGGCATTCTCGACCTGAACGCCAGCCTGGTCGACGGCATGTCCACCACGGGCACGGCCGGCACCGGACTGGGCGCGTTGCGCCGCCTGTCCGACGAGTTCGATGTGTACACCAAGCCCGGCGGCGGCACGGCCTTCTTCATGCGCATCTGGCGCGATGTGCCGGCGCCCGAACCCTGCGGCGTCGAGATCGGCGCCCTGTGGGCGCCGATGGCCGGCGAGGAGGAATGCGGCGACGGCTGGGCGGTGCGCTGCGACGGCAGGGGCGCGACCCTGCTGGCTGCCGACGGCCTGGGCCACGGTCCGGAGGCGGCGCGCGCCGCCGCCGCCGCGGTTCGCACACTGGAAGCGCGCAAGGGCGTAGGGGCAGGGGAGCTGATGCAGGCTGCCCACGACGCCCTGCGCCCGACGCGCGGCGCGGCGCTGGCGACCGCCCGCATCGATTTCGACGCCGGCGAGCTGCGCTTTGCCGGCGTGGGCAACATCGCCGGCTGCGTGATCGACGGCAGCCGGCGCGCGCTGGTGTCGCACAACGGCATCGTCGGGCACAACATGCGCAAGGTGCAGGAGTTCGCGCAGCCCTTCCCGCCGGGGGCGACGTGCATCATGCACTCGGACGGCATCCAGACGCAGTGGGACCTGGACAAGTACCCGGGACTGGCCGGGCGCAGCCCGGTGCTGATCGCGGCCATCCTGATGCGCGATTTCATCCGTCGCCGCGACGACGCCATGGTGCTGGTCGTGCGCCGGCATGGGAGCTGACATGAGCCTGCACCGCATCCTCAACGTGGCGCTGGACAGCGACCAGGACGTGGTCGTGGTGCGCCAGCGCGCGCGCCAGGTATCGGAGCTGCTCGGGTTCTCGCAGCAGGACCAGGTGCGCGTGGCCACCGCGGTGTCCGAAATCGCCCGGGCCGCGTGCCACCTGGGCTCGGGAGGACGCGCCGCCTTCCTGCTGGGCCGGAACTTCGGGCGCCAGTACCTGGAGGTCACGATCAATCCCGGCACCGGCGAGCGCCGCTCCGCCACGCCGGCGGCACGCGACGCGGGCTTCAGCAGAACGCTGCCGGAACTGGCCGTGATCAGCGCGCACCGCCTCATGGATTCCTGCGAGGTCGAGCCGGAGGATGGCATGGTCACCGCGGTCACCATGCGCAAGACGCTGCCGCCGCAAGCCATCGTCGACAGCGCGCGCCTGGCCGAGATCAGCAACCGCCTGGCCGGCAGCCCGGTCTCGAACATGCTGCAGGAACTGCAGCTGCAGAACCACGAGCTGCTGGGCACCCTGGCCGAGCTGCGAGAGCGCCAGGAAGACCTGCTGTCGCTGACGCGCGAGCTGGAAGACACCAACCGCGGCATCGTCGCGCTGTACGCCGAGATCGAGGACAAGGCCGAACGCCTGCGCCGCGCCGACGAGATGAAGTCGCGCTTCCTGTCGAATACCAGTCACGAACTGCGCACCCCGCTGTCCTCGATCCGCGCCCTGGCCCAGCTGCTGCTGGACCGCATGGACGGCGACCTGACCACGGAGCAGGAGCGCCAGGTGCAGTTCATCGCCAAGGCCGCCAATGATCTGTCCGAGCTGGTCAACGACCTGCTCGACCTGGCCAAGATCGAGGCCGGCAAGGTCGAGGTCCAGCTGGCGCCTGTGGTGGTCGACAACCTGTTCCGTGCACTGAAGGGCATGATGCGGCCGCTGGTCGACGAAGGGCGGGTCGAACTGATCTTCGAGCCGAGCGACTTCACCCAGCCCTTCGATTCGGACGAGGGCAAGATCTCCCAGATCCTGCGCAACTTCATTTCGAATGCGCTCAAGTTCACCGAGCATGGCGCCGTACGGGTGTCCGCCACCTACGACGCACAGCTCGATACGATCGCTTTTGCGGTCGCCGACACCGGGATCGGCATCAGCCCGGACAACCTGCAACTGATTTTTGAAGAGTTCAGCCAGATCGAGCATCCGCTCCAGCGGCGCAGCAAGGGCACGGGCCTGGGCCTGCCGCTGTGCCGCAAGCTGGCCGAACTGCTGCATGGGCGCGTCGACGTGCAGAGCACGGTCGGAGAAGGCTCGACCTTCACGCTGACCTTGCCGCGGCGCTTTCCGCAGCCCAGCCACGATGGAACCGAATCATGAAAGCCAATTCCACCCTGATCCTCAACGTTGACGATAACGACGGCGCCCGCTACGCCAAGAACCGCATCCTGCAGGGAGCGGGATTCGAGGTGGTAGAGGCGACCAACGGCACCGACGCGCTGGAGATCGTCAAGCGCTTGAACCCGGCGCTGGTGCTGCTCGACGTGAAGCTCCCGGACATCAACGGCATCGAAGTCTGCCGCCGCATCAAGGCCAATCCCGAAAGCGCCATGGTGCTGGTGCTGCAGACATCGGCGGCGCTGACCGGTCGCGCCGACAAGATCCGCGGGCTGGAAGGGGGCGCCGACAACTACCTGGCGGCGCCGATCGAGGCCGACGAGCTGATTGCCAACGTGAATGCGCTGCTGCGCATGCACCAGACCCAGGTCCAGCTGCGCGACAGCGAAGAGCGTTTTCGCCAGATCACCGACAACATCGACGACGTGTTCTGGATGTTCGCCGTGCCGGAAGGCGACCTGGAGTACGTCAGTCCGGCGTATTCGGACGTCTGGGGCGGCAGCCTGGATGCGCTGCGCCAGCGGCCCGGGAGCTGGCTGGACGCCGTGCATCCGGAGGACCGCGAGCGCATCGCGCAGCGCTGGCGCCAGCTGGAGCAGGCGCCGCACTACGACGACGAGTTCCGCATCCTCGGACCGGACGGGCGCACGCACTGGGTGCGCGACCGTCTGTTTGCGGTCCGCAATGCGCGTGGCGAAGTGTACCGGGTGGCGCGCGTGACCAGCGACATCACCGCGCGCAAGGAGATGGAAGCGCTGCTGCGCGCGGCCGACCGCAACAAGAACCAGTTCCTGGCCACGCTGGCCCACGAGCTGCGCAACCCGCTCAGCCCGATCCGCAACGCGGCCGCGCTGCTGGGAGCGAACAGCGACGGCAATACCGAGCGCCAGGCGCGCGCGCGCGAAGTCATCACGCGCCAGGTCGACCACCTGGCCCACCTGGTCGACGATCTGCTCGACGTCGCCCGCATTTCCGAAGGCAAGATCGTGCTGCGCACCGAAGAGGTGGACCTGGGCGCCGTGGTCGCCCAAGCGATCGAGACCGCCGGCCCCCTGATCGCGGCGCGCGGCCACCACCTGGACGTGCAACTGCCGGAGCAGCAGGTGTGGGTGATGGGCGACCCGGTGCGCCTGGCCCAGTCGGTGGGCAACCTGCTGCACAATGCGGCCAAGTTCACGCCGAAGGGCGGCGAGCTGTCGGTGCGCGTTTCCCTGCTCGAGAACGAACGGGTGCAGATCGCGGTGCGCGACAACGGCATCGGCATCGCCGAGGACAACCTGCCGCGCATCTTCGGCATGTTCGCCCAGGTGGACGTGCCGCCGGACCGCGCCCCGGAAGGCCTGGGCATCGGTCTGTCCTTGGTGTCGCACCTGATCGAGCTGCATGGCGGGCGCCTGTCGGCCCAGAGCCCGGGCATCGGCATGGGCAGCACCTTCACGGTCGAGCTGCCGCTGCTGCGCGTCAGCGCAGGCGCGGCGGGCCTGGATCATTCCGAGGCCTCCAAGCAGGGCGGCAGCGGCATGCGCGTGCTGCTGGTGGACGACAACGTCGACGCCATGGAGATGATGGGCTTCCTGCTGGCCGAGATGGGCTACGAGACCTGCACCACCTCGGACGCCGCCGAGATCGAGGGGCTGGCGCTGCGCCACAAGCCGCAGGTGATCGTGCTCGACATCGGCCTGCCGGGCATCGACGGCTACGAAGTGGCGCGCCGCATCAAGAAGAATTCGGCGCTGTCGAACATCCGCCTGGTGGCCCACACCGGCTACGGCTCGCCGGAAGACCGCCGGCGCGCGATGGAGGCCGGCTTCGACGCCCACCTGGTCAAGCCGGCCGAGCTGCCGGACCTGGAAAAAGCGCTGAAAGGGTAGAATAGCGCCCTTTTGAGAAACTGCCTTCCCCGTCGTGGGAGGGCTACGACCGGGCCGGCCCGGCTTTTTGAGAGGATGGCCGAATGGCTTGGATATTGTTGTTGTTGGCGGGACTCTTCGAAGTGGTGTGGGCGGTGGCCATGAAGCAGTCGCATGGCTTCACCCGGCTCTGGCCCAGCATCATCACCCTGGTCGGCAGCATCGCCAGTTTCCTGCTGCTGTCCTGGGCAATGCGCAGCATTCCCCTGGGCACCGCCTATACCATCTGGACCGGGATCGGCGCCGTCGGCGCCTTCGTGGTCGGGGTCGCGGTGCTCGGGGAGCAGCTCAACACCATGCGCGTGGTGGCGGCGGTGCTGATCGTGTCGGGGCTGGTGTTGATGAAGATGGCTGGAGATTGAAAAAAGCCCCGCGTCAGCGGGGCTTTCCACATCAAGCAAGCAGGATCACTTGTCGGTGACCGTGAACTCGCCGAAGGCCTTGAGCTGCTCGCCCACCGCCTTCGGATCGCCGACCACCACGATCGACTGGTTCTCCGGATTGAAGTACTTCTTCGCCACCTCACGCACCTGTTCCGGCGTGACCTTCTGGATGCGCGGCACGTACTCGCCCAGGAACTCGGCCGGCAGGCCGACCAGCCAGTTCTGCGCCAGGGTCGCGGCGACCGAGCGCTGCAGCTGGTTGCTGATCATGTAGCCGCCCGCCACGTAGCGCTTGTTCATTTCCATTTCCTTGGCCGGCACGGGTTCGGTGCCGATGCGCTTGTACTCCGAGAAGAATTCGTTCAGCGCCGCGCCGGTCACTTCGTTGCGCACGTCGGCGCCGCCGACGATCGCGCCGCCCGCACGGTTCATGCGCGCACCGGCCGAGGCGCCGTAGGTATAGCCCTTTTCCTCGCGCAGCTTGATGTTGACGCGGCTCGAGAAGCCGCCGCCGAGGATGGTGCTGGCCAGGCGCAGCGGGATCTGGTCCTGCGCGCTCGCCGCGATGCCCGGGCTGCCCAGGCGCACCGCCGACTGCACGCTCTTGTCGCGGTTCAGCAGGATGCGCGCCGGCTTGGCATTGGCCGGGGCGGCGGCGGTTTCCGGCAGGGCCGGGCCGCTGGCCTTCCAATCGCCGAAGGCCTGTTCGGCCAGCTTGAGCGCGTCCGCTTCCTTGACCGGGCCGGTGATCACGAGCAAGGCGCGGTCCGGGCGCAGGCGCTTGCCGTGCTCAAGGCGCAGCATGTCCTGGGTCACCGCGTTGATGGCTTCCACCGTCGGGGTGGTGCGCGAGTAAGGATGGTCGCCGTAGACCGCGCGGCTGATGGCGCGTTCGGCGCGGAAACCCGGCTGGGTCTCGGACACGCGCAGCGACTGCAGCGCATTGGCCTTGGCCAGCGCCACTTCGCTTTCCGGGAAGGACGGGGTACGCGCCACTTCGGCCAGCAGCTGCATCATCGGCGCGGCCTGCGAGACCAGCGCATTGGCCGACACCACGATGCCGTCCGAGGTGGCGCTGGCGCCGACTTCGCCGCCCATGCCCTGGGCCGCTTCGGCGATCGCGCGCGAGTCGCGCTTGGCGGTGCCTTCGTTGAGCAGGCCGGCCAGCATGTTGGCGAAGGCCGGGGACTGCGGCGCGTCGGCCGCGAAGCCGGCGCCGCGTACCGCCAGCACGTAGTCCACGCGCGGCAGGCCCTTGCGCGGCACGACCCAGACGGTCAGGCCGTTGCCCAGGGTTTTCTTGGTGATCTTCGGCACCGGGATCGGATTGTCCTTGCCGTAGGCCGGCATCGGCAGGTTGTCCGCGGCGGGCGCGGAGGTGGCGGAAAAGGCGGCCATCGGCGCAAAGGCGACCGAGACGGCGAATGCGAGCATCAGTTTTTTCATCGATGCGCTCCTTATTTGTTTGCGCCGGCGGCCGGTGCGGCTGCGGCAGCGGGGGTGGCTGGGGCGGCGAGCATCGCGGCCGGCTTGCGGTCGATGACGGTACGGTTGGTCGGCACCATGTAGGTGCGCACCGCGCGCTGGATGTCTTCCGACGTCACGCCTTCGATCAGGCCCGGGACCTTGTTGACCACGTTGGCGTCGCCCCACATCACCTGCATCTTGGCCATCATGTCGGCGCGGTTGATGAAGCTTTCCAGCTGGTTGTTCCAGTTGGCCAGCATGCGGGTCTTGACGCGCCCCAGCGTCGCGTCGTCCACTCCGTTCTGCGCGACCTTGGCGAGTTCCTCGTCGATGGCCTTGAGCATGGCGTCGGCGCTGCTGTTCGGCTTGTACAGGGCGAACACGGTCAGGAGGGTCGGGCCGTCGTATTCGAAGGGACCGGTCAGGCCGAACAGGGAATCGACGTTGAGCGCGATCTCGCGGCCCTTCACCAGGCCCTGGTAGAACAGCGAGGCGTCGCCGCCGGCCAGCAGTTCGCCCAGCACGGCCATCGCGGCCTGGTCGCGGTGGCCGCGCGGCGGCATCTTCCAGGCTGCGGCGATCGCCGGCACCTGGGCCAGGGCGTCGCTCTGCACCAGGCGTTTTTCCTGGGTGTTGAGGCCTTCGCTGAAGTCGGTCGGCTTCGGGGTGGGGCGGGCCGGGATCTTGCCGAAGTATTTCTCGGCCAGCGCGAAGCCCTGGGCCGGGGTAATGTCGCCGGCGATCGCGATCACGGCGTTGTTCGGGCCGTAGTAGTCGCGGTGGAAGGCGCGCACGTCGTCGAGGCTGGCGTTCTCGAGGTCTTCGAAGCTGCCGTAGCCGTCATGGTTGTTCTCCCACTTCTGGAAGGCGTGCTGGCCGATGTCGATCCACATGAAGCCGCCGTAAGGCTGGTTCTTCACGTTCACGCGGATCTCTTCCTTCACCACGTCCTGCTGGTTCTTCAGCGTGGCCGGGTTGAAGTCGAGCGTCTTCATGCGGTCCGCTTCCAGCCACAGGATCGGCTCGAGCGCCGAGCGCGGCGCGGTCTCGATGTAGTTGGTGTAGTCGGCGCGGGTCGAGCCGTTGTTGCGGCCGCCGCCGGCGGTGATGGTGGTGTCGAACACGCCCTTCTTGGCGTTCGGCGTGCCCTGGAACATCAGGTGTTCGAACAGGTGGGCGAAACCGGTGCGGTTCTTCGGCTCCAGGCGCATGCCCACTTTGTAGACGACCGACACGCCCACGGTGGGCGAGCTGCGGTCTTCGGTGACGATGACCGTCAGGCCGTTGTCGAGCTTCTTGACGGCGATCGGCAGGGTCCACTGGTCCGCGGAGGCGGCGAACGCCGACAGCGAGAACGTGAGCCCGGCCAGCAATACTGGTAATTGGCGCATGCGCATTGGTTGACCTCGAAAAAGTACGGAAAGGAACTGTACTGACGGCGGGGCCGTCATGCGCTGCATCTTAGCTCAATGGCATGCCAATAAGTAATCTTTTTATCGGGAAGCCCGGCCTCATGTCCACCTTGCGCCACAGTCCAGCCATCGGTGCATACGCCGCTCCAGGGTGCCATTTTTGCAGTTCATCGCAGATTGGTGGGCGATGGCGACCCGAACGGATATAGTTGCAACATGATAATTTTGAGCTGTTGCACACTGGTTCACCCACAAGGCGGCCCACGGACAACACGAACATGTATTCGGAGAATGGTATGAATCAGCTTTCCAAGGCCGGCTTCGCTGTCGCCGCACTGTGTACCTGGCTGTTGACCTGCATGGGCATGGCCAGGGCGGCGCCGGACGTGGCGACCGAGACGCGCCAGGTCGATGCGCGCGTGGTGCGGGTCAAGCTCGACGGGGTGGTGGACCTGAAGATCCGCCAGGGCAGCACGCCGCTGCTGGTCTTGAGCGGCGACCCGCGCCTGCTCGGCAAGACCACCACGCTGCAAAGCGGCGACACCATCAGCATCGGCACCGAGACCAAGGGCGTCAGCATCAACCTCGGCCGCAGCATGGGCCTGCATGCCGAGCTGACGCTGCCAAACCTGCGTGAAGTCAGTTCCGAAAGCGTTGGAGGCACGGCCATTACCGGTTTCTCGGGTGACGAGCTCGAGCTCAACCTCGATGGGGCCGGCTCAATGAATGTATCATGTAACTACAAGGTGATGACCGCCAACCTGGGCGGTGTCGGCAGCATGAAGATACATAGCATCAACAGCGAGAGCGTCGAGCTGAACCTCAGCGGCGCCGGCTACGTGACCCTGTCGGGCCGCAGCCGCATGCTGAAGGCCGAGCTGGGCGGACTGGGCGGCCTGGACGCCCAGGCATTCTCGGCCGAGAACGTGACCCTCGAGCTGTCGGGCCTGGGCAACGCGACCGTGACCGCCAAGGACAGCGCCAACCTGACGCTGTCGGGCCTTGGCTCGGTGACGGTGCACGGCAAGCCGCAGAACCGCAAAGTGAGCGTCGACGGCCTGGGCAAGGTCAACTGGAAATAAGCAGGACCAGAACAAGAACAACGACACGAACCAACATTGAGTCCATCACGAGGACCAAGGGTACGCAGAGACCCTGATTCCATGGTCGAGACATGAAAAAACTATTGATAGCGATCGCATTCGTGCTGGGCCTGCAGGCCAGTGCGCATGCGGGCTTCGCGGAAGGGGCCAGCGCGTATAACGCGCGCAACTACGCGCTGGCACTGAAAGAGATCGTCCCGCTCGCCAAGGCCGGCCATGCGGATGCCCAGCATTTGCTGGGCCTGATGTATTACATGGGCCGCGGCGTCGCGCGCGACTACAAGCAGGCTTTCGCCTGGCACTACAAGGCGGCCCAGCAGGGCAAGGCCGACGCCCAGTACGTGGTCGGCGCCATGTACTACACCGGCAACGCCGTGCCGCAGGACCAGCGCCATGCCGTGGGCTGGTTCCGCAAGGCGGCCGAGCAGGGCCATGCCGAGGCCCAGCACGCGCTCGGGCTGATGTACCGCTACCACCAGGCAGGCATGCCGCAAGACAAGGTGCTGGCCTATATGCTGTGGAACCTGGCGGCAGCCGGCGGCAACCATAATGCGGTCGAGCAGCGCGCGGCCATCTCGCGCCAGATGACGCAGGAGCAGATCGAGGAGGCGCAGGCGATGTCGCGCACCTGGCGGCCGGGCCGGCCGCTGCCGACGAGTTCGCGCACGGGGAACAATTCCTGATCAAACACCGCCGGCCTCGACCGGCGGTTTTTTACATCACTTGGCGATGACCGGCGCCTTCGCGGCGCTACGGAACAAGCTCAGCGGCACCGCATTGCCCATCGCCTGGTAGCCCAGGTCGTTCGGATGCAGGTGGTCGCCGCTGTCGTAGGCCGGCAGGAAGCGGCTCGGCCGCGCCGGATCGCGCGTGACGCGGTCGAAGTCGATCACGGCGTCGAACTCGTCGTTATTGCGGATCCAGTTGTTCACCGCCTGCCGCACGACTTCCTTCTCGGGCGAGTAATAGGCCGCGCCTTCGAAGGGCGTGAGGGTGGCGCCGATCACGCTGATGCCCTTGGCATGCGCGCGCTGGATCAGCTGGCGGTAGGCGGCGATCAGGTCCTCGGCCGTCACCGGGCTGGTGGCCGAACTGTTGCCGATGTCGTTGATGCCGATCAGGACCACCAGGTAGCGCACGCCCGCGGTGGCCAGCACGTCGCGGTCGAAGCGCTCCTGCGCGCTGCGCCCGGCCAGGGTGTTCGGCGAATTGCCCAGCAGGCGGTTGCCGCTGATGCCGCGGTTGACCACGCCGAAGCGCGCGTTGATGCCGAGGACCGGGTCGCGCTCGGTCTGCAGGCGGCGCGCCAGCCAGTCGGGCCAGCGGTTGTTGGTGTCGGGCGTGCTGCGGGTGCCGTCGGTGATCGAGTCGCCCAGGGTGACGATGGTGGGGCCGCTGGTGTCGACATCGACCTCGGTCAGGAAGGGCCAGACCTGGATCGTGCGCTGCACCGGCAGGGTGGCGGCGGCCGTGAAGTTGCCGGGCAGCGACACGTAGTTGGTCTGCAGGGCCAGCTGGTGCACGGTGGTCGCCTGTACCGTGCCGGGCAGGTAGAGGCTCACCGCCAGGCTTGATAACGGCGGCACGTTCAGCTCCACCGGATCGGAGAGCGCCGGTGCGCCGGGCGGGATGGTGACAAAGCTGCGTCCGCCGAAGGTGAGCGCGCGGTCGGTGCCGGCGGCGACGTCCGAGCCCCCGGCGCGCAGGCCGATGCGGGCGGCGCCGATCGTCAAAGGTGTCGCCCCCAGCTCGTTGGACAGCCGGATGCGCACGCGGTTGCCGCCGGTGCTGGTGTTGACGATCAGGCGCAGGGTCTGGTCGGTGAAGGTCTGCACGCTGGGGTCGGGCGGTAGGCCGACCGGCGGCGGACCGGCCGGGGCCGTGCCCCAGGTGCCGGTCCAGTTTTCCGTGGTCCAGGGCTGGGCGGCGCCCGGCTGCGGCAGGGCGATCGCCGCGGCCAGCATGGCGCTGCCCAGCAGCAGGCGCCGGCGCGGCGGATTCATGCCTGCGGTGGAGAGGGCGATGCCGTTCTTGAAGCGCCGGGCGGCATCGAAAAGAAGGGGAAGGAAGCGTTTCATGGTCGGCTCCTTGGAGGGTGCCATGCGATATGCATGAGCTCGTCTGACCACTGTAGCGAGCCCGGGGAGCGTGGACAAGAAGGCAAGAATCGCGAAGCTTGCGCGAAGTCGAAGGTGAGAAAGATTGAAATTCCTGCAAGAACTTACCGATTGTCGGAAGCAAGCTTGTCTCGCAGCTGACCCGTCCATGTGGCGCCATTGTGGGAAGGCGCACCGAACGACGCCGAAAAACGGACTAGCGTTGACGGCTCTATCTGGGAGGAGCGGCCATGAGCAAGCGTGCGGGAAATGTTAAGATCGGCAAGGCGACCATGCCGGCGGGTGGCTGGGGATCCCTGGCCAAGGTATCCACGGCTCTGCTGGGCCAGCGGGTGCCCATCAAGGACAGCCGCCTGCTGCTCAAGCAGAACAAGCCGGACGGCTTCGCCTGTGTGAGCTGTGCCTGGGCCAAGCCGGCCAATCCGCACCCTTTCGAATTTTGCGAGAGCGGCGCCAAGGCCACCGCCTGGGAAACGACCAGCAAGACGATCGGCGCCGATTTCTTCGATCGCCACACCGTCACCGAACTGGAAGCCTGGGACGACCACACGCTGGAAGACCAGGGCCGCCTGACCGTGCCGTTGCGCTACGACCCCGGCACCGACAAATACCGCGAGATCGGTTGGGACAAGGCCTTCGCCGAAATCGGCGCCGCGCTGCGCTCTCTGGATGGCGAACAGCGCGAGCAGGTGGTGTTCTATGCCTCCGGCCGCGCCTCGCTGGAAACCTCCTACATGTACCAGCTGCTGGCGCGCATGTACGGCAATAACAACCTGCCGGACAGCTCCAACATGTGCCACGAGAGTACCTCGGTCGGATTACAGAAAACCCTCGGCGTGCCGGTCGGCACCGTGGTGCTGCAGGACTTCGAGCAGACCGATTGCATCTTCTTCTTCGGCCAGAACGTCGGCACCAACAGTCCGCGCATGCTGCACCAGCTGCGCGAAGCGCGCATGCGCGGGGTGCCGATCATCACCTTCAATCCCTTGCGCGAGCGCGGCCTGGTCAGCTTCACCAACCCGCAATCCCCGGTGGAGATGCTGACCGGGCACGAAACGCCGATCAGCACGCAGTACCTGCAAGTCAAGCCCGGCGGCGACACCGCCGCGATCATGGGCCTGTGCAAGGCGATCTTCGCGTTCGATGACGCGGCGCTGGCCGCCGGCGAACAGCGCATCCTCGACCTCGCCTTCATCCAGGAACACACCCATGGCTTCGAGGACTTCGAAGCCGCGGTGCGCGCTTGCGACTGGCCGGCGATCGAACGCGAGTCGGGCCTGGCGCGTGCCGCGCTCGAACTGGCTGCCGACGTGTACTGCAAGTCATCGGCCGTGATGGCCATCTACGGCATGGGCCTGACCCAGCACCGCGAAGGCGTGCAGAACGTGACCATGGTCGTCAACCTGCTGCTCCTGCGCGGGAACATCGGCAAGCCGGGCGCCGGCGTGTGCCCGGTGCGCGGTCATTCCAACGTGCAGGGCCAGCGCACCGTCGGCATTACCGAGAAGCCGGAGCTGGCGCCGCTCGACAAGCTGAAGGAGCAGTATGGCTTCGAGCCGCCGCGCAAGACCGGCATGAACACGGTGGAAGCCTGCGAGGCGATCCTGGCGGGCAAGCTGCAGGCATTCATTGGCCTAGGCGGCAATTTCGTCCGGGCGGTGCCGGAACGCACCCTCATGGAAGCGGCCTGGGGCGAGCTGCCGCTGACGGTGCAGATCGCCACCAAGCTCAATCGCAACCACGTCATCCACGGCAAGGCTTCCTACATCCTGCCCTGCCTGGGCCGGATCGAGATCGACCGCCAGCGCGGGGGAGAGCAGGATGTCACGATCGAGGACAGCACCGGCTGCATGCACGGCTCGCGCGGCAGGGCCGAGCCGGTGGCGGCGACGCTGCTGTCGGAGCCGGCCATCGTGGCCGGCATCGCCAAGGCCACGCTGGACCCAAATCCGCGCGTCGACTGGGACCGCTGGGTGGCCGACTACGGATTGGTGCGCGAGGCCATCGCCGAGACCTATCCCGACATCTTCCACGACTTCAATGCGCGCATGTGGACACCGGGCGGCTTCCGGCGTCCCCTGGGCGCGGCGCACCGGGTCTGGAAAACCGACACGGGCAAGGCCGCGTTCACCGCGCCGTCGGCGCTGGAAGGCAATCCCGACCTCGAGGGCGGCCCCGGCAAGCTGCGCCTGTTCACGGTGCGCAGCGACGGCCAGTTCAACACGACGATCTACAACTACGACGACCACTTCCGCGGCGTGGAGGGCAGCCGCATGGTGCTGTTCATGGCGCGCGCCGACATGGCGAAGCACGCGCTGGCGGAAGGGGAACTGGTGGGCCTGCGCACCGCGGCGGACGATGGCGTCGAACGCCGCGTCGGCGGGCTGGCGGTGGTGCCCTACGACGTGCCCGAGGGCTGCATCGCCGGCTACTACCCCGAGCTCAATGCCCTGATCCCCTTGTGGCACCACGCCAAGGAAAGCAAGGTGCCGGCGGCCAAGGCGATCGATGTGATCCTCGAGCGCGGCGGGAGGCCATCGTGAACGCGGGCGAAGGCTTCTTCGCGCCGCAAGGTGCCTCCTGGCTGCCGGCCGGGCGCTGGCGCGACGGGCACCTGGAAAGCGCGACCGAGCTGGTGGCGGACGAGGTGCCGGTGGCACTCAGCTACAACGGCATCAGCCATGCGGTGATGCTGGCCTCGCCCCGGGACCTGGAAGATTTCGCGCTCGGCTTTTCGCTGGGCGAGCGCATCGTGCGCGACGCGCGCGACATCCACGACATCGAGGTGGAAGAGGCGCCGCACGGCATCGCCATCGAGATGCGCATCGCGGCCGGCGCCATGATGCGGCTGAAGCAGACGCGCCGCGCCCGCACCGGGAAAACAGGCTGCGGCCTGTGCGGTGTCGAAAGCCTGGACTGCTTCGACGACGAAGCCTTCGCCGACCTGCGAGGCAGCACCCAGGTGAGCTTCGCACCCGACGCCCTGCACCGCGCGATGGCGGCGATGGCGGCGCGCCAGGACCTGCACCATGCGACCGGCGCCGTGCACGCGGCCGGCTGGGCCGATCGCAGCGGTGAGCTGTCGTGCGTGCGCGAAGACATCGGCCGCCACAATGCGCTCGACAAGCTGGTCGGCGCGCTGGCGCGCGCCAGGGCCGATACGGGAAGCGGCTTCGCGGTGGTGACCAGCCGCGCCAGCTTCGAGATGGTGCAGAAGGCCGCGCGCGCGGGCTTTGGGCTGCTGGCCGCGGTCTCGGCGCCGACCGCGCTGGCGGTGCAGGTGGCCGAGCGGGCAGGGCTGACGCTGGCCGGTTTCGTGCGGGGAGGGCGCCATGTGCTGTACAGCCATCCGCAACGGCTCGCGCCGGAAGCGGTGTGAAGCCGCCGGGGTGAACCCTGTATGATGCGCTCCTGATTTTCAAGTATTGGAGCGACAATGGTCATCGTGACCCACAACGGCAAGTTCCATGCGGACGACGCATGGGCGGTGGCCGTCCTGCACATCCTGTTTCCTGACGCCGACATCGTCAGGACGCGCGAGCCCGCCATCATCGAGGCCGCCGATTTCGTGGTCGACGTCGGCGGCATCTGGGATCCGGCTGCGGGCCGCTTCGACCATCACCAGAAGGGCTTCGACGGCGCCCGCACGAGCGGCGTGCCTTATGCCAGCGCCGGCCTGGTCTGGCGCGAGTACGGCGCGCGCTGCGTCGCCCATCTGGCCATGCAGCACACCGGCTACGGGCTCGATGAGGACACGGCGCAGCAGATGGCCTATGCCATCGATGCCGACATCGTCCAGTACCTCGACCTGTCGGACGTGGGCGCGGCCAAGAACGCGCCGGGCGGTTACGGCATGTCGGCCGTGGTGTCCGGCTTCAACCCGAACTGGATGGACGAGCAGCGCCTGGGCTACGGCGAGCGGGCCGATGCCTACCGCCTGGCCCAGTTCCGCAAGGCGATGGACTTCCTCACCGAGGTGATCGTCAATTCGGTCAAGTACCGTGTCGGCGCCATCCTGGCGCTGGCCCAGGTGCGCCAGGCGCAGGTGCTGGAGAATGGCCGCCTGCTGTTCCTGAAGAATGCCGCGCTGCCGTGGAGCTCGGTGGTGCGCAAGGAAATGCCGAAGGTGCTCTTCGTGCTCAGCCACAGCCTGTCGGAAGACCGCTACATGCTGCATACCGTGCCGGCCACGACCGACACCTTCGATGCCCGCGCCGACCTGCCGGAAAGCTGGGCCGGCCTGCGCGACGCCGACCTGGCGGCGGTGACCGGCGTGCCCGATGCGAAGTTCTGCCACAACGGGCGCTTCATTGCCGCGGCAAAATCCTACGAGGGCGCGTATGCGATGGCGCTGCAGGCGCTGCAGGCCGTGGACGCCGGCCTGAGTCCGCTGTTCGTGCCGCGCGAATTGCCATCACCATCGCCATCGGCATCGCCATTGAGTTAGGTAGGGAACGGTCAGTCCCGGCCTGAAACTTTATCTTGGTCCCATGGCCAAGATTGTTTCGATGAAAAAGCTTTACGCGATGCAGCGTATGTCGGCCGCGCTGAACCGGGCCTCGGCAGCGCGGCCTTTCGGACCGGAAACGGACCGGGCGCTGCGCTGGGCCGCGGCCTGGGGCATGTGCGCCGGGATCCGCACCCCGCATACCCGCGTGCGCCTGCGGCGCGATACCCTGGTGGGTGTCAGCGTCATGCAGGAGCCGGAGCGGCGCACGCGCGCCTGAGTTCGTAACTGTGCTAATCTGACTCCCTGGCCCTTCCATCTTGGTCGATCTGCCGCGTGATGCCAGGCATCCGGCGATCGATAGGGGCATGGGCATGATTGCCAGACGCAAGTTCAATCACATCACCGCAGGGCTTCTCTCCAAGTTTCTCACCCGCTACAACGACATCGACGGCTACTGGGCCCTCGGTGTGATGTATACGGAAACGCGTGCTTCCGGCAGCCGGGTCGAGATCGATACGCTTCACGGCGTGGCACAGCCGGATCTCCCTGCATGCACCAGCGTGGCGCAGGCCTGGGTGCCGAACCTGCGCGAAGCGCTTGGCCGGCATGGCATTGCGCCGGACGCGCTGACGGCAGTGACGCTGTCCCTCGAATTCGGACTGGCGCCGATGCCGAAACTTCCCAGTTACCCCTCCGACCACAAGTACGGCGCCGACTTCCGGGCTAGCCTGCGCCTGCAGTCCC
The DNA here is from genome assembly GCF_002454935.1 of Massilia sp. UBA6681. Classification (NCBI taxonomy): domain Bacteria; kingdom Pseudomonadati; phylum Pseudomonadota; class Betaproteobacteria; order Burkholderiales; family Oxalobacteraceae; genus Massilia; species Massilia sp. UBA6681. The sequence continues at coordinate 47,117 of NZ_DKJX01000085.1, read as the reverse complement.
GCGATGGCCGCGTGTTCGTCCGCCAGGATCGCGGCTACTGTACGCCGCACGAAGAATTCCGGGGTACGCGCAGCACGCGACGCGCCGGGTGACGCGAGGCGAGGCGCGCAGCTTTTCCCCGGCTCCCTTACAATTGTGGTTTTTTCAACACGGGAGTTCCCATGCGCGCCATCGAAATCACGCAGCCCGGCAAGCCGGACGTCCTGCAACTGTGCGAGCGGCCTGTGCCGGTCTTGAGGGCCGGCGAGGTGTTGATCAAGGTGCACGCGGCGGGCATCAACCGTCCCGACGTGCTGCAGCGGCTCGGTAAATATCCGGTGCCGCCGGGCGCCTCCGATCTGCCGGGCCTGGAAGTGGCCGGCGAGATCGTCGACGGCGACTACGCGGCCGCCGGTTTTGCCAAGGGCGACATGGTCTGTGCGCTGGTGCAGGGCGGCGGCTATGCCGAATATTGCACCGCGCCCGCCGAGCAATGCCTGCCGGTCCCGAAAGGCCTGAGCCTCTTGGAAGCGGCGTCGCTGCCAGAGACTTTTTTTACCGTTTGGTCAAATGTGTTCGACCGCGCGCGACTGGCGCCGGGTGAGTCGCTGCTGGTGCAGGGCGGCAGCTCGGGCATCGGCGTCACCGCGATCCAGCTGGCCGCGGCCCTGGGGCACCGCGTGTTCGCCACCGCAGGCTCAAGCGAGAAATGCCGCGCCTGCGAGCAGCTCGGCGCCGAACGCGGCATCAATTACCGGAGCGAAGACTTTGCCTCCGTAGTGAAAGAGCTGACGGGCGGGAAGGGCGTCGACGTGATCCTCGACATGGTCGCCGGCGACTACATCCCGCGCGAGATCGATTGCCTGGCCGACGACGGCCGCATTGCCCTGATCGCGTTGCTGGGCGGCGCCAAGGCCGAGATCGACCTGGGCCAGGTGCTGCGCCGCCGCCTCTCGATCAGCGGCTCCACGCTGCGCCCGCGTCCGGTCGCCTTCAAGGCCGCGATCGCGCGCAGCTTGCGCGAGCGCGTGTGGCCGCTGTTCGAACAGGGCAAACTCAAGCCGGTCATTTACAAGACCTTCCGGCTGGCCCAGGCGGCCGAGGCACACGCTTTGATGGAGTCGAGCACGCACGTGGGCAAGATCGTCCTCGAAGTGATCTAAGAGATTGAATCAAAAAGGGAAGAGGCGTTCGAAGAATGGCTCAGCCATTGTTTGACCGCCACATATTCGACCGCTAGAATAGCGGGTTAAATTAAAAGATGGGGTTCTATGCGTCCCAAGCTCGTCGTAGGTAACTGGAAAATGAACGGCAGCCGCGCTGCCAATGCCGCGCTCCTGACCGGCATCCTCGAAGGTCTCGGCAATGCCAAGGCCCAGGTCGCGGTCTGTGTGCCGGCGCCTTACCTGTTCCAGTGCGAAGAAATTCTCAAGGATTCCCCGATCGCCTGGGGTGCGCAGGACGTGTCCTGCCATCCGGTCGGGGCCTATACCGGCGAAGTGTGCATGTCGATGCTGCAGGATTTCGGCAGCCGATACGTGATTGTCGGCCACTCGGAGCGTCGCGCCTATCACGGCGAGACGGACGAGCTGGTGGCGAAAAAGACCAAGGCTGCGCTGGAAGCCGGCCTGACCCCGATCGTCTGCATCGGCGAAACCCTGGAGCAGCGCGAAGCGGGGCAGACCATGGACGTGGTCAATGCTCAGCTGGAAGCCGTGCTGGAAGCGGTCGGCGCCGATGCTGTCGACAAGTTCGTGCTGGCCTACGAGCCGGTGTGGGCGATCGGCACCGGCAAGACTGCCACCCCGGAAATGGCCCAGGAAGTCCACGCAGCCGTGCGCGAAAAACTGCGCGCTTGCAACGCCGACGCCGCGCAACGCACGCTGGTGCTGTACGGCGGCAGCATGAAGCCGGATAATGCTGCGGACCTGATGGCGCAGCCGGACATCGACGGCGGGCTGATCGGTGGTGCGGCGCTGAAAGCGCAAGACTTCCTCGGCATCATTCGCTCAGCGAATTGAGAGATTCACAGTTTCAAAAGAAGTAAAAGCTTTAGAGATAAAGCATTCACAAAGCAGTCAATCGACGTCGTTTAACTTGGAAATGGAATTGCAATGAACACCGTGTTCAATCTGATTATTGTTGTGCAGGTTATTTCTGCCCTGGCCATCATCGGCCTGGTGCTGGTCCAGCACGGCAAGGGCGCCGACATGGGCGCGGCCTTCGGCTCGGGCGCCTCGGGCAGCCTGTTCGGTGCCTCGGGCTCGTCGAACTTCCTGTCGAAGTCGACCGCCGTCGCGGCCGCCGTGTTCTTCGCATCGACCCTGGCGCTGGCCTGGCACAGCAATGGCAGCACCGCCGCCGGCACCGATGGCGGCGTGATGGAGCGCGTCACCGTGCCTTCCTCGCAGGCGCCGGCCACCGGCATTCCGAGCGACGTCCCGGGCGCAGGCCCGAACGCGGGCCCGACCACCGCCGTTCCGGCCAACGACATCCCGCAGACCCCGGGCGTTGCCGTTCCTGCGGCGCCGGGCGAAGCCGCTCCGGCCCCGGCCGCAGCTGCGCCTGCCGCACCTGCACCGGCTCCGACCAAGTAATCCGGATACGGGCCGCACGCCCGTTTCAGATTAGGAGTAGAATGCGCCTCGCTATCGGGCAGGGACGCATTGTTGTAAAGGATGGGTAGCCCTCTATGCTGCCAACCCTGCCGTAAGATGGCTAGCATCAAAAGAAATGTTGAGTAATTGCGTAATTTCCTTGTGATAGCGCAATTTGTGCATTGAAAAGTAGTGCTAAAGCAGGGTAAAATACTGGTCTCCAGCCGACGTGGTGAAATTGGTAGACACGCTATCTTGAGGGGGTAGTGGCGCAAGCTGTGCGAGTTCGAGTCTCGCCGTCGGCACCAATATACGAAAGAGCCAGCAAGGGCGCATGAGCGATCGCTCTCCTGCCTGAGCTGGCTTTTTCACGAGGATCAGTTGTACGGTCCTGGTGGCATTCAACGGAGTTCCCCTCCGGCCAGGTTCGCGCGACTCGGCGCTGCAGCCCTGCAGTGTTTCATTAACCGATCGTTCAAATAGGCTTCACGTGAACCTCGAAAATTATCTCCCCGTTCTTCTCTTTATCCTGGTTGGCATCGGCGTCGGTGTCGCTCCGCAGGTGCTCGGCCGCATCCTTGGTCCGCACCGTCCCGACGCAGCCAAGCTGTCCCCGTATGAATGCGGCTTCGAAGCCTTCGAAGATGCGCGCATGAAGTTCGACGTTCGCTACTACCTGGTGGCGATCCTGTTTATTTTGTTTGATCTGGAAACGGCATTCTTCTTCCCATGGGGCGTCTCGATGCGCGAACTGGGCTGGACCGGTTTCATCACGATGATGGTGTTCATCGCCGAATTCATCGTGGGCTTCTGGTACATCTGGAAGAAAGGTGCCCTTGATTGGGAATAAGCCATGGCAATTGAAGGCGTATTAAACGAAGGTTTCATTACCACCACAGCCGACAAGCTGATCAACTGGGCCCGCACGGGATCGATGTTCCCGATGACGTTTGGCCTGGCATGCTGCGCGGTCGAGATGATGCATGTGGGCGCTGCCCGCTACGATCTCGACCGTTTTGGCATTGTGTTCCGCCCGTCGCCGCGCCAGTCCGACGTGATGATCGTCGCCGGCACGCTGTGCAACAAGATGGCTCCCGCCCTGCGCAAGGTGTACGACCAGATGGCCGAACCGCGCTGGGTGATCTCGATGGGGTCCTGCGCCAACGGCGGCGGCTACTACCACTACTCGTACTCGGTGGTGCGCGGCTGCGACCGCATCGTGCCGGTCGACGTGTACGTGCCGGGTTGCCCGCCGACCGCGGAAGCACTGCTGTACGGCATCATGCAGCTGCAAAACAAGATCAAGCGCACCAACACCATCGCGCGCTAAGAACAGCGAAACACCATGACGACGAAACTCGAAACCCTTGAACTCGCCCTGAAAAATGCACTGGGCGAGGGCGCTGCCATCAAGCAGGCGCTGGGCGAAGTGACTGTGGTGGTCAAGGCCGCCGACTACATCAAGACGATGAAGGCGCTGCGCGACGACCCGGCGCTCCGCTTCGAACAAATGATCGACCTGTGCGGCGTCGACTATTCCCAGTACGGCGAAGGCACCTGGGACGGTCCGCGCTTCGCGGTGGTCGTCCACCTGCTGTCGGTTTCCAACAACTGGCGCGTGCGCGTGCGCACCTTCTGCGCGGACGACGACATGCCGATGGTCGAGTCGATCACGCCGATCTGGCGCGCCGCCAACTGGTTCGAGCGCGAAGCCTTCGACCTGTTCGGCATCCTGTTCGACGGCCACGGCGACCTGCGCCGGATCCTGACCGACTACGGCTTCATCGGCCACCCGTTCCGCAAGGACTTCCCGATCACGGGCTACGTCGAAATGCGCTACGACCCTGAACAGAAACGCGTGATCTACCAACCGGTGACGATCGAGCCGCGCGAGAACATCCCGCGCGTGATCCGTGAAGAAACCTACGGGACATCGAAATAATGGCTGAGCTTAAGAATTACACCCTGAACTTTGGTCCGCAGCACCCGGCAGCGCACGGCGTGCTGCGCCTCGTGCTGGAGCTGGACGGCGAAGTGATCCAGCGCGCCGACCCGCATATCGGCCTGCTGCACCGCGGCACCGAGAAGCTGGCCGAGACCCGCACCTACCTGCAGTCGGTCCCGTACATGGACCGCCTGGACTACGTGTCGATGATGTGCAACGAGCACGGCTACGTGCTGGCAGTGGAAAAGCTGCTGGGCGTCGAAGCGCCGATCCGCGCGCAGTACATCCGCACGATGTTCGACGAGATCACCCGTATCCTGAACCACCTGATGTGGCTGGGCGCGCACGCGCTCGACATCGGCGCCATGGGTCCCTTCCTGTACGCCTTCCGTGACCGCGAAGACCTGTTCGACGTGTACGAGGCGGTCTCGGGCGCGCGCATGCACGCGGCCTACTACCGTCCGGGCGGCGTGTACCGCGACCTGCCGGACCGCATGCCGCAGCACCGCGAATCGCCGATCCGCTCGAAGAAGGCGATCGACGAGCTGAACCGCGACCGCCAGGGTTCGGTACTCGACTTCATCGAAGCCTTCACCAAGCGCTTCGACGGCTATGTCGACGAATACGAAACCCTGCTGACCGACAACCGTATCTGGAAGCAGCGTACCGTCGGCATCGGCGTGGTCTCGCCGGAAGACGCACTGGCCATGGGCTTTACCGGCCCGATGCTGCGCGGCTCGGGCATCGCCTGGGACCTGCGCAAGAAGCAGCCCTACGCGGCCTACGACAAGGTCGAGTTCGACATCCCGGTCGGCACCAACGGCGACTCCTACGACCGCTACCTGGTGCGCATCGAGGAAATGCGCCAGGCGAACCGCATCATCAAGCAGTGCATCGCCTGGCTGCGCGTGAACCAGGGTCCGGTCATGATCGACAACCACAAGATCGTGCCGCCGAACCGCATGGACATGAAGTCCAACATGGAATCGCTGATCCACCACTTCAAGCTGTTCACCGAAGGCTTCCACGTGCCGGAAGGCGAGGCGTTTGCGGCGATCGAGCACCCGAAGGGCGAGTTCGGCATCTACATCGTGTCGGACGGCGCCAACAAGCCGTACCGCCTGAAGATCCGCACCCCGGACTACGTCCACCTGCAGAGCCTCGACGAGATGTCGCGCGGCCACATGATCGCCGACGCCGTGGCCATCATCGGCACCCAGGACATCGTGTTCGGCAGTATCGACCGCTAAGAGGGTAGGAAAGAATTATGTTATCGCAGGAAACCTACAAGAAAATCGATCGCGAGCTGGCCAAGTACCCAGCCGATCAACGCCAGTCGGCCGTGATGGCCTCGCTGGCCCACGCCCAGGTCGAACTGGGCTGGCTGTCGCCGGAAACCATGCAGGAAATCGCCGACTACATCCGCATGCCGGCCATCGCCGTGCAGGAAGTCGCGACCTTCTACAACATGTACAACCTGAAGCCGGTCGGCAAGGCCAAGATCACGGTCTGCACCAACCTGCCGTGCGCCCTGTCGGGCGGCGAGCGCGCCGGCCAGCGCATCAAGGACGCGCTCGGCATCGACTACCGCGAAACCACCGCCGACGGCAAGTTCACGCTGCTGGAAGGCGAGTGCATGGGCGCCTGCGGCGACGCACCGGTGATGCTGGTGAATAACCACCGCATGTGCTCGTTCATGAGCGACGAGAAGATCGACGCCCTGCTTGAGGAACTGAACAAATGACCAGCCTGCACGACCGTCACATCAATCCGCTGATCCTCAAGGATCTGAACGGCGAAAACTGGCATCTGGAAGACTACGTCAAGCGCGGCGGCTATTCGGCCCTGCGCAAGATCCTCGAAGGCGGCGTCACCCAGGAACAGGTCATCGCCGACCTGAAGGCATCGGGCCTGCGCGGCCGCGGCGGCGCCGGTTTCCCGACTGGCCTGAAGTGGAGCTTCATGCCGCGCCAGTTCCCTGGCCAGAAATACCTCGTCTGCAATACCGACGAAGGCGAGCCGGGTACCTTCAAGGACCGCGACATCATCCGCTACAACCCGCACGCGCTGATCGAAGGCATGGCCATCGGCGCCTACGCGATGGGCATCACCGTGGGCTACAACTACATCCACGGCGAGATCTTCCAGGAATACCTGCGCTTCGAGGAAGCGCTGGAAGAGGCGCGCGCCGCCGGCTTCCTGGGCGATAACATCATGGGCTCGAACTTCTCGTTCCAGCTGCATGCCCACCACGGCTACGGCGCCTACATCTGCGGCGAAGAAACCGCGCTGCTCGAGTCGCTCGAAGGCAAGAAGGGCCAGCCGCGCTTCAAGCCGCCGTTCCCGGCCTCGTTCGGCCTGTACGGCAAGCCGACCACGATCAACAACACCGAGACCTTCGCTGCGGTTCCGTTCCTGCTGAACATGGGCCCGGAAAACTACATGGCCCTCGGCAAGCCGAACAACGGCGGCACCAAGATCTTCTCGATCTCGGGCGACGTCGAGCGTCCGGGCAACTACGAGGTTCCGCTGGGCACCCCGTTCGCCAAGCTGATGGAGCTGGCCGGCGGCATGCGCGGCGGCAAGAAGATCAAGGCGGTCATCCCGGGCGGTTCGTCGGCGCCGGTGATCCGCGGCGAGGTCATGATGGATACCGACCTCGACTACGATTCGATCGCCAAGGCCGGCTCGATGCTGGGTTCGGGCGCCGTGATCGTCATGGACGAGACCCGCTGCATGGTGAAGTCGCTGCTGCGCCTCTCGTACTTCTACTACGAAGAATCCTGCGGCCAGTGCACCCCGTGCCGTGAAGGCACCGGCTGGATGTACCGCATGGTCCACCGCATCGAGAACGGCAAGGGTCGTCCGGAAGACATGGACCTGCTGAACAACATCGCGGGCAACATCAAGGGCCGCACCATCTGCGCGCTGGGCGACGCCGCCGCGATGCCGGTGGAAGCGATGATCAAGAACTTCCGCGAGGAATTCGAATATCACATCGAGCACAAGCACTGCCTCGTGCCCGCATACCTTTAAACCAGGTCAGGTAACGATCAAATGGTTGAAATTGAATTAGACGGCAAAAAAGTCGAAGTCGCACCAGGTTCCATGGTGATGGACGCCGCAAACAAACTCGGGACCTACATCCCGCACTTCTGCTATCACAAGAAATTGTCGATCGCAGCGAACTGCCGCATGTGCCTGGTCGAAGTCGAGAAGGCGCCCAAGCCCTTGCCGGCCTGCGCCACCCCGGTCTCGCCGGGCATGATCGTGCGCACCCACAGCGACAAGGCAGTGCAGGCACAGAAGTCGGTGATGGAGTTCCTCCTCATTAACCACCCGCTGGATTGCCCGATCTGCGACCAGGGCGGCGAATGCCAGCTGCAGGATCTGGCCGTCGGCTACGGCAAGAGCAACTCGCGCTACGAAGAAGAGAAGCGCGTGGTGGCCCCGAAAGAGGCCGGCCCGCTGATCTCGATGGAAGAGATGGCGCGCTGCATCCAGTGCACCCGCTGCGTGCGCTTCGGCCAGGAAGTGGCCGGCGTAATGGAATTCGGCATGGTCGGCCGCGGCGAGCACTCGGAGATCACCACCTTCGTCGGCAAGACCGTGGACTCGGAAGTCTCGGGCAACATGATCGACCTGTGCCCGGTCGGCGCCCTGACCAGCAAGCCGTTCCGCTACTCGGCCCGTCCGTGGGAACTGCAGCGCCGCAAGTCGATCGCACCGCACGACTCGCTCGGCTCGAACCTGATCGTCCAGGTCAAGGGCGGCAAGGTCATGCGCGTGCTGCCGCTGGAGAACGAAGCCATCAACGAATGCTGGCTGTCGGACAAGGACCGCTTCTCCTACGAGGCGCTGGACAATGCCGACCGTTTGACCCAACCGATGATCAAGCAGGGTGGCGTGTGGCAGGAAACCGACTGGCAGACCGCGCTGGAATACGTGGCCCACGGCCTGCGTAACATCCGCCACGAGCATGGCGCCGACAGCATCGCCGCCGTCGCGACTCCGCACTCGACCCTGGAAGAACTGTACCTGCTGAACAAGATGACCCGCGGCATTGGCTCGGACAACATCGAGTTCCGCCTGCGCCAGACCGATTTCGCCCTGGACGGCCAGGTCACCCCATGGCTGGGCATGCCGATCGCGAACTTCTCGCAGCTGAAGCGCGCCTTCATCATCGGCTCCAACCTGCGCAAGGACCATCCGCTGGTCGCGACCCGCCTGCGTACCGCCACCAAGGGCGGCGCCAAGCTGTCGCTGCTGGGCGCGAGCGACGACGACCTGTTGATGCCGGTGGCGAACAAGATGGTTGCCGCACCGAGCGACTGGCTGGCCGCGCTGTCGGAAGTCGTCGTTGCCGTGGCCCTGGCCAAGGACGTCGCCGCCCCGGCCGGCTTCGGGAATGTCGAACCGAGCGAAGGCGGCAAGGCCATCGCCGCGACCCTGGTCGGCGTCGATACCCCGGGCGCCGTCCTGCTGGGTAACGCTGCTTCCTACCACCCGCAAGCCTCGAAGATCCACGCCGCCGCGCAGTGGATCGCCGAGCAGACCGGCTGCTCCTTCGGCTACCTGGTCGACGCCGCCAACACCGTCGGCGGCCACATCGTCGGCGCGACGGGCAAGGGCGAAGCCGTCTTCGCATCGCCGAAGAAGGCCTACGTGCTGCTGAACGCGGAACCGGAACTGGATGCGGCCAACCCGCAGCAGGCTAGGGCCGCCCTCGACGGCGCCGAAATGGTCGTCGCCATGTCGGCCTTCAAGCACGGCATGGACTTCGCCGACGTGCTGCTGCCGATCTCGCCGTTCAGCGAGACCGCCGGCACCTTCGTCAACTGCGAAGGCCGCGCACAGAGCTTCAACGGCACCGTCAAGCCGCTGGGCGAGACCCGTCCCGCCTGGAAAGTGCTGCGCGTGCTGGGCAACCTGCTGGGCCTGTCGGGCTTCGACTACGAGACCTCGGAATCGATCCGCGACGAAGCCATCGGCAAGGGCGTCACCGACCTGTCCGCCAAGCTGAACAACGTCGCGCGCCTGGCGCCGGCCGCTGGTTCGTATGCCCCGGCCGGCCAGATCGAGCGCGTCGCCGACGTCGGCATCTACTTCACCGACGCGCTGGCGCGCCGTTCGGAACCGCTGCAGCGCACCGCCGACGCGAATGCGCCGCTGGTGACCCTGTCCAAGGCCGTGGCCGAGCAGATCGGCGTGAACGCCGGCGACTCGGTGCGCGTGTCGCAGGGTTCGGGCAGCGCCGTGCTGGTCGCCAACGTGGACGCACGCCTGCCGTCGAACGCAGTGCGCGTGGCCGCCGGCCACCCGGCCGTCGCTACGCTCGGCGCGATGTTCGGTTCGATCAATGTTGAGAAAGCAGGAGAGGGCAAATAATGGCAACGCCCGGTTTTATCGATACGCTGAACGCCGGCGGAGCTGACCTGCTCGGCCCGGTCTGGCCGCTGGTCTGGAACCTGATCAAGATCCTGTGCGTGCTCCTGCCGCTGATGGGCCTGGTCGCCTACGCGACGCTGTGGGAACGCCGCCTGATCGGCTGGATCCACATCCGCCAGGGCCCGAACCGCGTCGGCCCAGGTGGCCTGCTGCAGCCGATCGCCGATGCGGTCAAGCTGCTGCTCAAGGAAATCGTCATCCCGACCAAGGCCAACCGCAGCCTGTTCGTGATCGGCCCGATCATGACCATCATGCCGGCGCTGGCCGCCTGGGCGGTGGTGCCCTTCGGTCCGCAAGCCGCGCTGGCCAACGTCAACGCCGGCCTGCTGTTCCTGATGGCGATCACCTCGATGGAAGTCTACGGCATCATCATCGCGGGCTGGGCTTCGAACTCGAAGTACTCGTTCCTGGGTGCGATGCGCGCCTCGGCACAGATGATCTCCTATGAAATCCCGATCGGCTTCGTGCTGGTCGTGGTGCTGATGGTGACCGGCAGCCTGAACATGACGGACATCGTCATCAGCCAGCAGATGGGCAGCTTCGCCGACATGGGCCTGAACTTCCTGTCGTGGAACTGGCTGCCGCTGCTGCCGCTGTTCGTGATCTATTTCGTGTCCGGCCTGGCCGAGTGCAACCGCCACCCGTTCGACGTGGTGGAAGGGGAGTCGGAGATCGTCGCCGGTCACATGGTCGAGTACTCGGGCATGTCCTATGCGATGTTCATGCTGGCCGAATATTCGAACATGATCCTGATCTCGACCCTGGCAGCGATCCTGTTCCTGGGCGGCTGGTCGGCACCGTTCGGTTTCCTGGAATTCGGCGCCATCGGCGGCTTCTTCTGGCTGTTCCTGAAGATGTTCATGCTGGTATCGACCATGGTCTGGGTCCGCGGCACCTTCCCGCGCTACCGCTATGACCAGATCATGCGCCTGGGCTGGAAAGTGTTCATCCCGCTGACCCTGCTCTGGCTGGTGGTGGTCGCGATCTGGATGCACTCGCCGTGGAACATCTGGATGCCTGTGAAGTAAGGAATCAAACGAAAATGAATCGGATTAAAGAAATTGTCGGCAGCCTGATGCTGTCCGAGCTCTTCAAGGGCCTGGCCCTGACCGGCAAGTACGCGCTGTCGCGCAAGATCACGGTCCAGTACCCGGAAGAGAAGACGCCGATGTCGAACCGCTTCCGCGGCCTGCACGCCCTGCGCCGCTACCCCAACGGGGAAGAGCGCTGCATCGCGTGCAAGCTGTGCGAGGCAGTGTGCCCGGCGATGGCGATCACGATCGAATCGGCGCAGCGCGAGGACGGCACCCGCCGCACCACGCGCTACGACATCGACCTGACCAAGTGCATCTTCTGCGGTTTCTGCGAAGAGTCCTGCCCGGTCGACTCGATCGTGGAAACCCACGTGCTGGAATACCACGGCGAGAAGCGCGGCGATCTCTACTACACCAAAGAGATGCTGCTGGCCGTCGGTGACCGCTACGAAAACGACATCGCCGCCGCCCGCGAAGCGGACGCGAAGTACCGATAAGAAGAGGCTGTCAATTCATGGAATTCACCACTTTCCTGTTCTACGCGTTCGCGGCCATCACGGTGCTGGCCGCACTGCGCGTCATCACCACCAAGAACCCGGTCCACGCCGCGCTGTTCCTGGTGCTGGCCTTCTTCAACGTGGCCGGCATCTGGCTGCTGCTGAAGGCCGAGTTCCTGGCCATCGTGCTGGTGCTGGTCTACGTCGGCGCCGTGATGGTGCTGTTCCTCTTCGTCGTGATGATGCTCGACATTAATATCGACCGCATGCGAGAGGGCTTCTGGGGTTACCTGCCGCTGGCGTCGGGTATCGGCGCCCTGATCGTGCTCGAGATGGCTGCCGTGCTGTACCGTTCGTACAGCCAGACCGACCTGTCGGCCGAGGCTGCCGCCCTGAACATCGGCGGCACCAAGGAACTGGGCCTCCTGATCTACACCAAGTACATCTACGGCTTCGAGATCGCCGCCGTGATCCTGCTGGTGGCGATCATCGCCGCAGTCGCCCTGACCCTGCGCAAGCGCAAGGACACCAAAGCAATCGACCCGGGCGCCGCCGTCCGCGTCAAGCGTAACGACCGCCTGCGCATCGTCAAGATGGATGCGGTCAACCAGCGCGCCATCGATGCAGCCGCCGCGGAAAAAGCAGCGGCAGCAGCGGCAGCAGCTGCACCGAAGGAGGCACCATGACTTTGTCGCTCGCACATTACCTGATCCTGGGCGCGATCCTGTTCGCGATCTCGGTGATCGGCATCTTCCTGAACCGGAAGAACATCATCATCCTGCTGATGGCCGTCGAACTGATGCTGCTGGCGGTGAACCTGAACTTCGTCGCGTTCTCGCATTACCTCGGAGACGCGGCGGGGCAGATCTTCGTGTTCTTCATTCTGACCGTCGCGGCCGCCGAATCGGCAATCGGCCTGGCGATCCTGGTGGTCCTGTTCCGTAACCTGGACACGATCAATGTGGAAGACCTCGACAGCCTGAAGGGCTGATGGTCTCGGCTGATTAACAATAACGATTAAGGTTCAACAATGGCGGGGCAACTCTCTTCCTCAATGTTACTGGCGGTGCCTCTGGCGCCGCTGGCGGGCTCGGCGATCGCCGGCCTGCTCGGCACCAAGTTCTTCGGCAATGTGGTCGGCCGCAAGGTGTCGCATACGGCGACCATCCTGGGCGTGCTGATCGCGCTGATCATCTCGGTCCAGACCCTGATGGCCGTGCTCGATGGCGCGACCTTCAATGAAGACATCTACACCTGGATGACCGTCGGCACGCTCAAGCTGGCCGTCGGCTTCCAGATCGACACGCTGTCGGCAATGATGATGTGCGTGGTGACCTCCGTCTCGCTGATGGTGCACATCTACACGATCGGCTACATGGCCGAGGACGAAGGCTACAACCGCTTCTTCTCGTACATCTCGCTGTTCACCTTCTCGATGCTGATGCTGGTCATGTCCAACAACTTCTTGCAGCTGTTCTTCGGCTGGGAAGCGGTGGGCCTGGTCTCGTACCTCCTGATCGGCTTCTGGTATACCCGTCCGACCGCGATCTTCGCCAACATGAAGGCCTTCCTGGTCAACCGCGTGGGCGACTTCGGCTTCATCCTGGGCATCGGCCTGCTGCTGGCCGCTTCCGGCACCATGCAGTACACCGAGGTGTTCGCCCAGGCCGACAAGCTGGCCGGCATGACGGTTCCGGGCATCGGCTGGCCTCTCTTGACGGCCGCCTGCATCTGCCTGTTCATCGGCGCGATGGGTAAATCGGCGCAGTTCCCGCTGCACGTCTGGCTGCCGGACTCGATGGAAGGCCCGACCCCGATCTCGGCGCTGATCCACGCGGCAACCATGGTTACCGCCGGCATCTTCATGGTGTCGCGCATGTCGCCGCTGTTCGAACTGTCGGACGGCGCACTCTCGTTCATCATCGTGATCGGCTCGATCACCGCGCTGTTCATGGGCTTCCTGGGCATCATTCAAAATGACATCAAGCGCGTTGTTGCTTATTCCACGCTTTCGCAGCTGGGCTACATGACCGTCGCCCTGGGCGTGTCGGCCTACTCGGTGGCCGTGTTCCACCTGATGACCCACGCCTTCTTCAAGGCGCTGCTGTTCCTCGGCGCGGGTTCGGTCATCATCGGCATGCACCACGACCAGGACATGCGCAACATGGGCGGCCTGCGCAAGTACATGCCGATCACCTGGATCACCTCGCTGCTGGGCTCGCTGGCCCTGATCGGTACCCCGTTCTTCTCGGGCTTCTACTCGAAGGACTCGATCATCGAAGCGGTGCACGCCTCGAACCTGCCGGGCGCCGGCTTCGCCAACTTCGCCGTGCTGGCCGGCGTGTTCGTGACCGCCTTCTACTCGTTCCGCATGTACTTCCTGGTGTTCCATGGCGAATCGCGCTGGAACAACCCGAAACCGCATAGCGAAGGCCACGATTCGGATGCGCACCACGAGGAAGACGAGCATGGTGACGACCACCATCACCACGGGCTGCAGCCGGGCGACAAGCCGCACGAGTCGCCGCTGGTCGTGACCCTGCCGCTGATCCTGCTGGCGATCCCGTCGGTCATCATCGGCTACCTGGCCATCGGCCCGATGCTGCATGGCGACTTCTTCAAGGACGTGATCTACGTCAACCCGAGCCATCCGGCCATGGCCGAGCTGAACGAAATGTTCCATGGCGCCGGCGCGATGGCAATCCACGGCCTGCAGACCGCACCGTTCTGGCTGGCACTGGCGGGCGTCGTTGCTGCCTACTACTGCTACATGGTCAACCCGCGCGTTCCGGCCTGGTTCTATGCCAAGTTCAAGTTCCTGCACACCCTGCTGGACAACAAGTACTACATGGACAAGTTCAACGAAGTCGTGTTCGCCGGTGGCGCGCGCGCCGTCGGTGGCGGCCTGTGGAAAGTGGGCGACCGCGGCCTGATCGACGGCCTGCTGGTCAACGGTTCGGCCAAACTGGTGGGCTGGTTCTCGACGATCACCCGTACCTTCCAGACGGGCTATATCTATCACTATGCATTCGTGATGATCGTCGGCGTGCTGGCAACGTTGCTGTGGTTCTTCCCGTTCTGGCGCGCTTAATGCAGGCACAGATAAGAGAAAAAGCGAAAAGCGAAAAATGATGCAGTCAATTTCTACATTTCCTCCTTACCTGAGCCTGTCGATCTGGCTCCCGATCCTGTTCGGCATGATCGTGCTGGCGGTCGGCCGTGACAAGAACGCCGGTTTCGTACGCCTGCTGTCCCTGGTCGGCGCGGTCGTCAGCTTCCTGCCGACGCTGCCGCTGATCATGAACTTCGACAATGCCACCCACGGCATGCAGTTCTATGAGTCGGCCGCCTGGATCGAACGCTTCAACGTGTTCTACAAGCTGGGCGTTGACGGCCTGTCGCTGTGGTTCATCCCGCTGACCGCCTTCATCAGCATCATCGTGGTGCTGGCGGCATGGCAGGTGATCGAAGAGCGCGTGGCGCAGTACATGGGTTCCTTCCTGATCCTGTCGGGCCTGATGATCGGCGTGTTCGCCTCGCTGGACGGCCTGCTGTTCTACTTCTTCTTCGAAGCCACCCTGATCCCGATGTACATCATCATCGGCGTGTTCGGCGGCCCGAACCGCGTGTACGCGGCATTCAAGTTCTTCCTGTACACGTTCTTCGGCTCGCTGCTGACCCTGGTCGCGATCATCTACCTGTACAACCAGTCGGGCAGCTTCGACATCCTCGAGTGGCACCGCCTGCCGCTGACGATGAACGAGCAGATCCTGATCTTCATCGCCTTCTTCATGGCCTTCGCCGTGAAGGTTCCGATGTGGCCGGTGCACACCTGGCTGCCGGATGCCCACGTGGAAGCGCCGACCGGCGGTTCCGTGGTGCTGGCCGCGATCATGCTGAAACTGGGCGCCTACGGCTTCCTGCGTTTCTCGCTGCCGATCACCCCGGACGCCTCGCAGTACCTGGCGCCGGTCGTCATCGCTTTGTCCCTGGTCGCCGTGATCTACATCGGCCTGGTGGCGATGGTGCAGAAGGACATGAAGAAACTGGTCGCGTACTCGTCGATCGCCCACATGGGCTTCGTCACCCTGGGCTTCTTCATGTTCAACGACCTTGGCGTGCAGGGCGGCCTGATGCAGTCGATCTCGCACGGCTTCGTGTCGGGCGCGATGTTCCTGTGCATCGGCGTGCTGTACGACCGCGTCCACTCGCGTGAAATCGCCGACTACGGTGGGGTGGTCAACACCATGCCGAAGTTCGCCGCCTTCGTCGTGCTGTTCTCGATGGCCAACGCCGGCCTGCCGGCCACCTCCGGCTTCATCGGCGAATTCATGGTCATCCTGGGCGCCGTCGAGTTCAACTTCTGGACCGGCGTGGCCTCGGGCACCGCCCTGATCCTGGGCGCCGCCTACTCGCTGTGGATGGTCAAGCGCGTCGTGTTCGGCCCCATCGTGCACAAGCACGTGGCCGAGCTGACCGACCTGAACGGCCGCGAGTTCGCCATCCTCGGCGTGCTGGCCATCGCTACCCTGGTGATGGGCCTGTATCCGGCGCCGATCGCCGAGACGCTGCAGGTGTCGGTCACCGACCTGCTGCAGCACGTCGCAGCCGGCAAACTGCCTCAATAAACTGACATGAACGAAATGAACTCCACAATGTTAGCGGCAACCGACGCCAACCTGGCGCCGGTCTATGCCGAAATCTTCCTGCTGATCGCGGCTTCCGCGATCCTGCTGATCGACATGTACATGAAGGCGGGCAAGCGCAACCTGACGTATGCGCTCAGCCTGATGGCCATCGCCGGCTGTGGCGTGCTGACCTTCGCCAACATGGGTACCGGCGCGACCGTGTACACCTTCAACGGCATGTACGTGTCGGACCCGATGTCCAACCTGCTCAAGCTGGTGACCTACGTGGCCACCGCGATGACCCTGGTGTATTCGCGCCAGTACGCGGAAGACCGCGCCATGATGTCCGGTAACCTGGGCGGCGAGTTCTACGTGCTCGCGCTGTTCTCGATGCTTGGCCAGATGATCATGATCTCGGGCAACAGCATGCTGTCGATCTACCTGGGCGTGGAACTGATGTCGCTGTCGCTGTACGCGCTGGTGGCACTGCGCCGCGACCACGCGATCTCGACCGAAGCCGCGATGAAGTACTTCATCCTGGGCGCGCTGTCCTCGGGCTTCCTGCTGTACGGCATGTCGATGATCTACGGCGCCACCGGCTCGCTCGACCTGACCGCCATCAACCAGGCCAGCGCCGCGGTCGATGCGAACCGCAACATCCTGGTGTTCGGCCTGGTGTTCGTCGTTGCCGGCCTGGCCTTCAAGCTCGGCGTGGTCCCGTTCCACATGTGGGTCCCGGACGTGGTGCAGGGCGCCCCGACCGCCGTCACCCTGCTGCTGGGCGGCGCACCGAAGCTGGCGACCTTCGCCATGGTGATTCGCATCCTGGTCGAAGGCCTCCCAAGCATGGCCTTCGACTGGCAGCAGATGCTCCTGGTGCTGGCCGTGCTGTCGCTGGCCGTGGGTAACATCACCGCGATCGCGCAGACCAACATCAAGCGCATGCTGGCCTACTCGACCATCGCCCAGATGGGCTTCGTGGTGCTGGCCATGATGACCGGCATCGTCGACGGCGACAGCAGCAATGCCGCCGCCTCGTACAGCGCCGCGATGTACTACACCATCACCTACGTCCTGACCACGGTCGGCAGCTTCGGCCTGATCATGATGCTGGCGCGTGCCGGCCATGAGGCCGAGACCATCGCCGACTTCAAGGGCCTGGGCAAGCGTTCGCCATGGTTCGCGGTCGTGATGACCGTCCTGATGTTCTCCCTGGCCGGCGTGCCGCCGATGGTCGGCTTCATGGCCAAGTGGGCGGTCCTGCAGGCTGTCGTGAACGCGGGCATGGTGTGGCTGTCGGTCGTGGCCGTGCTGTTCTCGCTGATCGGCGCCTTCTACTACCTGCGCATCGTCAAGACCATCTGGTTCGACGAGGCAGCGGACACCGCCCCGATCAACACCTCGGCCGACATGCGCGCCGTGATGTCGATCAACGGCGTGGCCGTGGTGGTGCTGGGTATCGTCCCGGGCTGGCTGCTGGCGGTGTGCTACACCGCGATGCAGGCAACCCTCGCCAAGTAATCAGGCAAGCCGGGTGGATTCCTCCCTCGCTGCCTGGCTGGTGGTCGCGATCTCGCTCGCGGCCGCCAACCTGCCTTTCCTCACCGAGCGCGTGTTCGGTCTTGTACCCCTGAAGACCAGCACCGCCGGTGACGGCCCGCGCACGAAGTCCTTCCCGCTGCGCCTGTTAGAGTTAATTGTTTTATACTTCGTCGTCGGCTTCCTGGCTCGCATGCTGGAATCCCGGATCGGCGGCGTGTTCGCGCAGAACTGGGAGTTCTATGCGATCACCGGCTGCCTGTTCCTGGTGCTGGCGTTCCCCGGTTTCGTCTTCCGTTACCTGCGCAAACGCCGCGCCTGATTTCCCGTACCGCAGTACCAGACTGGAGACCGCATGGTGTCAGATTTACGCGAGACCCGCATCGACGGCGGCGTCGTCTACGACGGCCACTTCCTGAAGGTCGAGAACGACCGCATCAAGCTCCCCGACGGTTCCATCACCCAGCGCGAATTCATCCGCCATCCCGGCGCAGTGGTCATCCTGCCGCTGCTGCCCGACGGCCGCGTGCTGCTGGAGCGCCAGTTCCGTTATCCGAACTCCCAGGTCTTCATCGAATTCCCGGCCGGTAAGATCGACCCGGGCGAGGACCACCTGGCCTGCGCCAAGCGCGAGCTCGAAGAAGAAACCGGCTACACGGCCGCCAAATGGCGCTTCGTCTGCACCATCCACAACGCCATCGCCTATTCGGACGAGCACCTCGAGCTGTTCCTGGCCGAAGACCTGAGCGCCGGGGAACAGAAGCTGGACGAGGGCGAGTTCCTCGAAACCTTCAGCGTCACCGTGCCCGAGCTGCTCGAGATGGTCAGGCGCGGCGAGATCACCGACGTGAAGACCATCATCGGCAGCTTCTGGCTCGAGAAGATCCTGTCCGGCACCTGGAGTCCCGCCTGAGATATGCGAGCTCTGCTGGCGCTGGTGCTGTGGTGCTGGGCGCTGGCGGCCACGGCCGCGGCGCGTACCGAGTTCCAGGCGCGCTGCGAGGACACGATCGGGGAAAGCCTGTCGGTGCTGACCGGCACCCAGAACGGTTTTCGGATCGACAACACCGTCGGCGCGCGTGCGCTGACGGCGATGAAGGGCCGGGCGCGACCCGGGCAGCTGGTGCTGGGCCTGACCCGCACCGAGTCGCGCGTGAGCATCCATGTCGGCGGGCGCCTGCTGGCCGACGAGGCCAGCGGTTACGAATGCATCGCGCCGCACATCGACATCAAGCTCTACTACCCGCCGATCGTGGTCTACATCAGCCGCGAGTTCCGGCCCGGCTCCTGCGCCTACGAAGAAGTGCTGGCGCACGAGATGCGCCACCTGAACGCCTACCTCGACTACCTGCCCAAGGCCGAGGCCCGGGTGCGCCTGGCGCTGGCGCGGCGTTTCGAGGACAAGCCCCTGTATGCGCGCATCGGCCAGGCAAAAAGCCTGCTCCAGCGCGAAATCGACCGCGGCTGGATGCCCTATATTAAAAGCGAGATGGCGAAGGTCGAGGCCTTGCAGGCGGCAATCGACTCGCCGCAGGAATATGCCCGTCTCGGCAAGGTTTGCGGAGGTGAGGTACAGTCTTTGCTTGGCCCTTTACAACGAAGCAAGCAAAAATGACAAACCCGGCAGTAGCAACACCGTCAGAGTATCCGCAACGCTATTTCGCCTTGCTCCCCGCGGCCGGGGTCGGCGCACGCATGGGCGCGAACAGTCCCAAGCAATACTTGCAGATCGGCGGCAAGCCGATGCTGCGCCACACGCTCGACGCCTTCCGCTCGAGTCCCCTGATCGCGCATACCTATGTGGTCGTGAGCGCCGACGACCCGTTCATCGATGCGGTCGTGCCGCAGGACGGCGTGACCGTCCTGCGCTGCGGCGGCGCCACCCGCATGGAGTCGATCCGCAACGGCCTGCGCGCACTGCACGGCAGCATCGGGCTCGACGACTGGATCCTGGTGCACGACGCGGCCAGGCCCGGCCTGGATGCGGAACTGATCGAGCGCCTGATCGTCGAAACGGGTGAACATCCGGCCGGCGGACTGCTGGCCCTGCCCGTGGTCGACACGGTCAAGCGCAGCAGCGCGGGCGCGGGGGCTTCATCCCTTGCGACGGTCTCGCGCGACGGACTCTGGCTGGCGCAGACGCCGCAGATGTTCCGCTACCAGCTGCTGCTGCGGGCGCTCGATGCGGCGACCGACCCGTCGGCGATTACCGATGACGCCAGCGCGGTTGAAGCGCTGGGACTGGCCCCCAAGTTGGTGGAAGGACATCCCCGCAACCTGAAGGTCACGCTGCCTGCCGATATCCGGATCGCCGAGATGTACCTGGCAGCCTACCGAACCGATCCAAACAACGAAGCGAACTGAACGACCATGACACAAGCATCCTGGAATCCCACCCCGCCGTTCCGCATCGGAACCGGCTACGACTGCCACGCGCTGGTCGAAGGGCGCAAGCTCATCGTCGGCGGCGTGACCATCCCGCACCGCCTCGGCCTGCTCGGCCATTCCGACGCCGACGTCCTGCTGCACGCGATCATCGATTCGCTGCTCGGCGCGGCGGCCCTGGGCGACATCGGCAAGCATTTCCCGGACACCGACCCGATGTTCGCCGGCGCCGACTCGCGCACGCTGCTGCGCGAAGTGGCGCACCGCGTGGTGGCCACCGGCTACACGATCGGCAACATCGACGCCACCATCATCGCCCAGCAGCCGAAGATGGCGCCGCACATCCCGCAAATGGTCTCGCGTATCGCCGAAGACCTGGGTGTGTCGCCGCAGCAGGTCAACATCAAGGCCAAGACCAACGAGAAGCTGGGCTTCCTCGGGCGCGAGGAGGGCATGGCGGCCGAGGCGGTCGCGATGCTGATCCGCGCCGTCGAACCGGGTTGATCTAATGCATCTCTGACATGTGCGTGCATATGCACTATAATCCTTTCGGTGGGCATTTCGCCCGGCCGAGGAGGCGCACATGAACCAAGAGACGATGACGCCGCGCGCGGCCTGGATGCTGATCCTGGCCGCCAGCACCATCCTGATGATCACGATGGGCGCCCGCCTGACCACGGGCCTGTTCCTGTCGCCGATCAACACTTCCACCGGCCTCGGCGTGGCCAGCATCAGCTTCGCGATGGCCGTGGCCCAGCTCATGTGGGGCGCTTCCCAGCCCGTGTTCGGCGCCATCGCCGACAAGTACGGCGCAGCCAGGGTCATCGTCGTCGGCGGCATCATGCTCGCCGCGGGCACCGCCGCCACGCCTTTCATGGATTCCGAGTGGGGCCTGCTGCTCACCATGGGCATCCTGTCCGCCGCCGGGGCAGGGGCAGGGAGCTTCTCGATCCTGATCGGCGCCACCGCCCAGCGCCTGCCGGCGCAGCGCCGCGCCTTCGCGTCCGGCTTCATCAATGCGGGCGGCTCCTTCGGCCAGTTCGTGTTCGCGCCGCTGATGGGGGCGATCATCGCCGGCGCCGGCTGGGTGATGGCGATGCTGACGATGGCGGCGGCGACCCTGCTGACGATTCCCCTTGCGCTCGGCATGCGCCGCAAGCCCGCGCTTGCGCTGCCGGCTGCCGGCCACGCCGCCGCAGCGGCCGCCCCGTCGGCCCCGGGCATCACGCTCGGCCAGCAGCTGCGCCAGGCCATGGCCGACCGCAGCTACCTGTGCCTGCACCTGGGTTTCTTCACCTGCGGCTTCCACATCGCCTTCCTGGTCACCCACCTGCCGCAGGAAGTCGCGCTGTGCGGCCTGCCCGCGGGCGTTTCGGCTACCGCGCTGGCCCTGATCGGCCTGTTCAACATTGGCGGCAGCCTCGCCGCCGGCATACTCGCCAGCCGCTATCGCATGAAGTCGCTGCTGGCCATCATCTATGCCAGCCGCGCCGTGCTGATCGTGCTCTACCTGCTGGCCCCGAAGACGGCGCCGACCTTCTACCTGTTCGCCGGCGCCCTCGGCTTCACCTGGCTGGCCACCGTGCCGCCCACCGCCGGCCTGGTGGGCAAGCTGTTCGGCATGCGCTACCTGGCGACGCTGTTCGGCATGACCCTGCTGTCGCACCAGATCGGCGGCTTCTTCGGCGCCTGGCTGGGCGGCCTGTCGTTCGTGCGCTTCGGCGACTACACCTGGATGTGGTACGCCGACATCCTGCTGGCGCTGGCGGCCGCGCTCATCAACCTGCCGATCCGCGAGGCGAAGCTAGTACGCCCGGCGCCGGCGGCCGCGAAAGGCTGAGCGGATGGCGCGCGAAGCCTGGACCTATCGCGAGGTGGCCGTCGAGTCGGCTGTCGATCCGCGCAGCGGCCGGGTACGCATCCGTCCGGTTTCGGGGCAGGCCTACGCGACCTCCCTGCGCGTGCAATGCGCGCGCGCGCTCAGCGATCCTGAACGCTATCCGGTCGGCACGCACTTCCTGGTGTCGGCCAAGCTCACCGACCGCCTGGGCGGCGAGCCTTTCCTGTTCGTATGGCATGGCGATCCGGTGGTCGTGATGAAACCGGCCCAGCTCAAGCGCTTCCTGGAAGAGCGCAGGCGCCTGCGTATCTAATACCCAGGCGGCTCGCTCTGCGGGATCGTGCAAAACTGGTTAACATCAGGTTTTGTGACCGAACCCGAAAGGAAGAACATGAGCACACGGAACATCGCCATCATCGTCGGCAGCCTGCGCAAGGACTCGTTCACCCGCAAGGTAGCGCAATCGATGATCGAGCTGGCCCCAGGCAGCCTGAACATGGAGATCGTCGACATCCGCGACCTGCCGCTCTACAACCAGGACGACGAGACCGACAACCCGCCTGCCGCCTTTACCGCCTTCCGCGACCGCATCCGGCAGGCCGACGGCATCCTGTTCTGCACCCCGGAATACAACCGCTCGGTGCCGGGCGCCCTGAAGAATGCGGTCGACGTCGGCTCGCGCCCCTACGGCAAGGCGGCCTGGACCGGCAAACCCTGCGCGATCGTCAGCGTCTCGCCCGGCGCACTCGGCGGCTTCGGCGCCAATCATCACCTGCGCCAGATGCTGCCTTTCCTGGACATGCCCTGCATGCCGGCGCCGGAAGCCTATGTCGGGCAGGTGGCGGGCAAATACGAGGGCGAGCGGCTCATCGACGATTCCAGCCGCGCCTTCTTCCAGACCTTCATCGACACCTTCGCCGCCTGGGTCGAGCGCCATGCCAAGTGATCACCCGATCCCGGTACGCGGGCTCGACCACATCGTGCTGCGCGTGACCGACCTGGAGGCCATGATCGCCTTCTATGGCGAGGTGCTGGGCTGCCGGGTCGAGCGCCGCCTCGACGACATCGGCCTGGTCCAGCTGCGCGCTGGCCATTCCCTGATCGACCTGGTGCCGGTGGAGAGCCGGCTCGGGCGCGAAGGCGGCGCGGCGCCGGGCGTGGGCGGACGCAACCTGGACCATCTGTGCCTGCGCGTCGAGCCCTTCGACGAAGCGGCGATCCGGCGCCACCTGGAGGCGCACGGGGTCGCTGCCGGTCCGGTCGAAACGCGCTACGGCGCCGAAGGCGACGGTCCCTCGATCTACCTGCTCGACCCCGAGCGCAATACCGTCGAGCTCAAGGGTGCGGCCTACCATGTCGCCGAACCGGGGACGGGCGCAGCGCCGCAAGCGCGATGAAAGCGGGAAGGAACGGAGGAGCCGGGGCGGGGCCGGCTCGCCGCCCCGACAAGGCGCTGCTGCGCTACGGCCGCGCGGACGGCTGGCGCGGGCGCATGTACGACCTGATCTTCCTCAGCGATTCGCCTTCCGGGCGCCGCTTCGACATCGTGCTGATCGCCGCGATCCTGCTCAGCATCCTGGTGGTGGTGCTCGAGAGCGTGCCCGCGATCGGCGTGCCTTACGCGCCGACCATGCGCGTGCTCGAATGGTTCTTCACGCTGCTGTTCAGCGCCGAGTACCTCGCACGCCTGCTGTGCGTGCGCCATCCGCTGCGCTATGCCACCAGTTTCTTCGGCCTGGTCGACCTGCTGTCGGTGCTGCCTACCTACGTCTCGCTGCTGGTGCCGGGCAGCCAGGCGCTGCTCGACATCCGCATCCTGCGCCTGCTGCGCATATTCCGCATCTTCAAGCTGACCCTGTACATCGAGGAATACACCCGCCTGGGCGAGGCGCTCGCGGCCAGCCGGCGCAAGATCATGGTCTTCCTGTCGGTGGTGCTGATGGTGGTGCTGATCATGGGAACCGTAATGTACGTGGTCGAAGGGCCGGCGCACGGCTATACCAGCATCCCGACCGCCATGTACTGGGCCATCGTCACCATGACGACGGTCGGCTACGGCGACATCACGCCGCACACGACGCTCGGCAAGGGCATCGCCTCCTTCATGATGCTGCTCGGTTGGGGCATCCTGGCAGTGCCGACCGGCATCGTCACCGCCGAGATGACGGCGCGCCGGGTCGACCGCCGCCACGGTCCGGCGCGCCTCGAGCGCGCCTGCGCGGCCTGCGGCAGTACCGGTCATGAGGGCGGTGCGCACTTCTGCAAGGATTGCGGCGCCGAACTGCCCGCCGCGCCGGCCCGGCGATGAAGTCTGGCCAGCGCACGTTTGGTTTACATCAAACGCGCACCTGGCCCCCTCTTTAGCCTTCTACCTTCGTGCCACGGACCGCTTTGCCGGCCGTGGCGTGCCTTTCCTTGCAAGCACATACGGAGGTCAACGCATGTACTTCTTTCCGCACACCCCGGCCGTGCGCTCCCACGTGGAGGCGCAGACCGCGTTTCTCAACGATATGTCCAAATCGATGTTCCGCTCTTTCCAGCAGATGTGCGACCTGAACATCCAGCTGGTCCAGACCCTGGTCGAGGAGGGCACCCTGGCGAGCCAGCAGGTGCTGAGCACCGACCGCCAGACCGAGCTGTTCAGCGCCGCCTCGGCCCGGGCTCAGCCCACCACCGAGAAGCTGCGCGCCTACCAGCAGCACATCTCGCGCCTGGCCGCCGACTCCCAGGTCGAGCTGGCGCGCGTGACCGAGCAGCACGTGCAGAACACCTCGCGCACCGCGCGTGCCCTGGTCGACGAGGTGGCGCGCAGCACCGCCGAGGAAACCGAGCGCAATATCCGCAACCAGCAGGAGGCGATGCGCAACGTCGCCGATCCGTTTGCACGGCCCAACGGCGAGGCGCGCGCCACGGCGGGCGGCAACAGCGAGCCACAGCGCGGGCAGCAGGGCGCGGGGCAAGGCGGGCAGCAAGCCCGCAGCAGCCAGGGCGGCCGACCGGAGGGCGCCCAGACCCATTGAACGCTCCCGGCTTCTACGCTAGCCGGCGGCGGCCTGCGCATGGGCGGGCTGCGCCGGCGCCGGGGCCGCTGCCGGCGCGGTCCCTAGGGTGCGGGGCGCCAGCCCGAAGAGTGGGCGCAACCAGCGCACGCGCCTGATCAGTTCGAATGCGCCGAAGCTGAGGGTCAGGGTCAGCACGATCAACAGGAGGGCTTCCAGGCCCGGCGCGATCCGTAGCGGCTGCATGCCGTGCGCCAGCACGACGATGAGCGTCTGGTGCAGGATATAGACCGGGAACACCGCCTCGTTCAGGTAACGCCGCGCAGGGCCGTCACGGTCGAGGTGGCGCGCGGCGAAACCGCAGGCGGCGATGATCGCGCTCCAGGCCAGCACGGCGTACAGCGCATACATCAGGGGCCGGAGCGTCTCTCTCGCCTGCGGTGCAAGCAGCTCGTAGGCCGCGCTCCAGGTCACCAGCGCCGCCCACCCGAAGGCGGCGATGCCGAGCGCCTGCCAGCGCAGCAGCGCTGGACGCGTCCAGAATCCCGGCACCCGGGCCACCAGCGCCCCGAACAGGAAGCACAGGAAGGACATCGCGTGGTTGTACCAGTCGCCGACCACGGCGTGATTGGTCGGGAAGTGCTCGACCAGGTTGATGCGCGCCAGGGCCAGCAGTGCGGCCGGCAATGCGATCAGTTTCCAGCCGTGGAGCAGGGCTCCGGCATGCGCGGCGATGCGGTCGAAGCGACTTCCGAGCACGGCAACGAGGCCGCCGAGCAGCACGGTATAAATCCACAGGTAGGCCACGAACCACAGGTGGTTCCAGGTCGGCAGGACCAGGCAATCCTCGCGGCAGAAACCGTTGTAGGCCTGCAGGTACAGTCCCATGAAGGCGCCATAGCCGTCCGCATAGCCGAGCTTCTCGACCACTTCGAGATAGGGCTGGGGCGGCACGATCATTAGCATGCCGAACACCAGCGGCGCCAGGAGGCGCAGGCTGCGCCGGCGCACGAAGGACGCGCTGCCGAGCTTGCGCAGCATCAGGCTGGCGCCGACGCCGGCCACGAAGAACAGCAGGCTCAGGCGCCACGGGGAGGACAGCTTCATGAAGGCTTCGGGACCGGTGCCGGCAAAGGGACTCTTCACGTGCCAGTCCCAGCTCACGTAGTACATGCCGACGTGGTAGACGATCAGGACGAAGAAGGCAAGGATGCGCACCCAGTCGAGGAAGTACAGGCGGGTGGCGGATGGAGGAAGGTGAGGGTTCATGGCTCGCTCTTGTTGAAGTGATGGCGCGAGCATGGCGTGTCGACCCGCCGGCGGCGAGCGTTTTGTGGCGAGGCGGGTCCGGGATGGGGCGGATCGGACCCGAGGGGGCCAGGCTAGCAGGCCTGGAGTGCTTCCATGAGCGCGGCCCGGTACTGGCGGCTGCAGGGCACCAGCGCGCCGCTGCGCAGCACCAGTTCGCAGTCGCCCTTGTCGAGCGGATTGACGCGCTGGACGGCGCCGGGACGCACCGCCGCGCGCCGGTGGCAGCGCACGAAGCCGCTGCCCAGCTGCGCCAGCAGCCCGGACAGGGTCTGGCGCAGCAGCGGCGCTCCGTCGGGGGTGTGCAGGACGACGTAGTTGTCGGCGGTCTCCAGCCATTCGATCTCCGCCACCTGCACCACGCGCGTGGCGCCGCGCTCCGACACCAGGAGCTGGCGCGGCGGCAGGCCGGGCGCCGCCGCTACAGCCAGGGACTGCACCGCAAGGCGCGCGCGCAGGCGCTCGAGCGAGCGCCGCAGGCGCGCCTGGTCGAAGGGCTTGAGCAGGTAATCGATGGCATTCGCGTCAAAAGCGCGCAGCGCGTATTCGTCGTAGGCGGTGACGAACACCACCAGGGGCGCAGGGGCCGGCAGCGAGGCCGCCAGGTCGATGCCCGACAGCTCCGGCATCTCGACGTCGAGCAGCAGCGCATCGGGCCGGAACTGTGCCAGCTGCCGCAGCGCCTCGATGCCGTCGGAAGCCTCGCCAATGGCCTCGATGCCGGCTTCCAGCGCCAGCATGCGGCGCAGCCGTTCGCGCGCCGGGCGCTCGTCGTCGACGATCAGGATGCGCATGGCAGCCTCAGTTCGGTCCGTACGCCGCAAGGCAGCAGCTGGGCCAGCGTCACGCGGGCGCCGTCGCCGTGCAGGCCCGCCAGGCGTGCGCGCAGGTTGGCCAGGCCGATGCCCGGCGCGCCGCAGTCGGCATCCTTGCCGAGCATGCCGCCGTCGTCCTCGACGCGCAGGACGAAATCGTCGCCATCGCGTGCGGCGCTGACCGTGATGCGGGTGGGAGCGCGCCGCCGTTCGACCGTGTGCTTGAACACGTTCTCCAGCAGCGGTTGCACGCTCATTGCCGGTAGCGGCACGTCCAGCACCGCACTGTCGATGCGCCAGTCGACCCGGGCGCGTCCATCGAAGCGTCCTTCCATCACCCCGGCATAGGCGCGCGCCAGCCGTAATTCTTCCTCGAGCGTGGCCTGCGGCCGTTCGCCCAGCGCCAGGGCGGCGCGCAGCAGGTCCGCCAGCTGCACCAGGGTGGCGTCGGCGCGCGCCACGTCGGTATGCATCAGCGAGGAAATGGTATTGAGCGCGTTGAACAGGAAGTGCGGCTGCATCTGGCGCGCCAGCGACTGCAGCTGCGCCTCGCGCAGCAGGGCGTTGGCCTGTTCGGCCCGCAAACGCGCGCCGAGCAGTTCGCGGTAGGACAGCAGGCCGAAGCCGATCACGATGAACAGGCCGATGAACACGGTGAGCTTGAGCGACTCGTAGACGAAGACCTGCAGCCAGGGCTCGTGCTCGTAACCGGTGCCGGCCAGCGCATACACGATATGGCGTACGCCGAAGACCAGCGGCACGAAGGCGAGCCAGAACAGCGGCAGCATGCGTGCCTGCAGGGCGA
Organism: Massilia sp. UBA6681; assembly: GCF_002454935.1. Taxonomy (NCBI): domain Bacteria; kingdom Pseudomonadati; phylum Pseudomonadota; class Betaproteobacteria; order Burkholderiales; family Oxalobacteraceae; genus Massilia; species Massilia sp. UBA6681. Next base: position 19,298 of record NZ_DKJX01000085.1, on the reverse strand, counting down.
ACCAGCGCCAGGGCGTGGCGATCAGGTGGTCATGGCGCCGGGTGGCGCGGCGCTGGAGCAGCAGCAGGAAAGTGGCGACGCAGGCCGAGGAGGTCTCCCAGAGCACCGGTTGCCAGTAGGCCGTGCCGCCGTCGCGCCGGTAGTCCTCGACGGCGACCAGCACCATCAGCGCCCAGAACAGGAACCAGGCGATGACGGCGGTGATGGCGCTGCGGGTCGGTTTCATGGGCTGGCCGGGCTGAAGATGCCCGATGATCCAGCATTCGCCGCTGCTTGTCAAAGCTGCAAAGCCTTGCTCAGTTTCCGCCCGCCGCAGGCGCAGTCCCGCGTTCTTCCTCCAGCTGCGTGCGCATCGCCTCGACGTCGACCATGTACTCCGCCACCGTCGCATCGGGACTGGCGCGCAGCTCCGGCGGCAGCAGCACCGCCATGTACAGTTCGTCCGCAACCCGGCCGTGCTGCTGCTGGTTCACGATCAGCACCAGCCCCGACGCCAGCACCGCCGCGCAAGCGCAGATCGCGCGCAGGCGCCGGCGCAGCGGCGGCTTGATGGTCGCCAGGTGGAAGTAGATGATGCCCGCGCTTGTGGCCACCGCCACGTGGGAACCGTAGCGGGTGAGCCATTCGAGCGACCAGGCATAGGCGGCGACTGCCGCCAGCAGGCGGAAGCCCACCAGCGCCGCCATGCCGCAGCCGAAGATGAACAGGTGCCGCCCCAGCCGCGTATAGCGCCCGAACAGGCGGTTCATGAAGGCCCATAGGCTGCTCCACAGCAGCGCCACGCCGATCCCCGCGCCGGGAGCCAGCACATAGTTGAGCAGCTCGAAGGGCTCGGCGTCGAACAGCCAGGTGACGAACAGGGCCACCAGCCCGGCCAGCAGCACGCCGACGATACCGGGCACCAGCCCTTCCCAGCCGTGCATGGTGCGGTCGCGCAGTTCCGCCGGCACCGGGAAATCGGCCGCGCGCACGCGCAGCGAGGTATGGCCCATGCGCACCACGGTGTCGCCCGTAAGGGTGAGTTCCTGCACCCGCTTGCGCCCGGTGTTCAAGCCATTGCGGGTGCCGAGGTCGCGCATCACGAGCGCGCCATCCGGGCCCTGCTCGATGACGGCGTGGTGCGCGGCGGCGTACTCGTCGTCGAGGATGAAGTCGTTGTCGTAGGCGCGGCCGACGCGGATCGGCAGGCTGGCGGCGCGGTGCCGGTGCAGCACCTCGCCGTTGCGCGCCAGGATCTCGACGGTCCAGGGGCCGTTCATCGCTGGCCTCCCGGCGTGCCTGGTGCGGCGGGCGCGCGCCGGATGTTGCGTCCGAAGGAGCCGAGGAAGGCGCGGGTCACGCGCATGCCGTTTTCATACGAGACCCCGGACACGTCCAGCCGGCTCTGCAGGCTCGACTCGGCCGCATTGGTGCTGGCGGTCAGCAGCGTGAAGTTGTACAGGCCCTCGAACTTGCGGTAGGCGCGCACGCAGGTCACGGCGCGCAGCGGCAGGGTGCGGGTGTGCACGAAGCGTTCGGTGCACACCGGCTTGGTCAGGCGCGCGTCGCCGGCGTTGCCCAGCTTGGCCGCGCCGAACAGGCGGCTGCTCAGTGCCGCGAAGGGCAGGCGGGCCAGGTTGTCGGACCGGATGTACTGGTGGGTCATCGCCACGTGGCCGGTCTGCTGGGTCGAGGACACGTAGATCGCCGATTCCATCGCGCAGCTCATCGAGTCCGAGGTGTACGCGGTCTCGGCCTTCACGTTCGAGCGCCCCCAGCAGCGCAACTGGCCGGATTCGCGCACCGGTACCAGGTAGGGTCCCATGCTCTTGATGGCCAGCGGCTCCTCCAGCAGGCGGTCGACCATGGCGCGCTGGTGCGCCAAGAGCTGGGCGGCGATCAAGGGATTGAAATCCTTCGGCGGCGCCGGCTGGCTCTCGACCTTGCGCAGCAGCTCCTGCACGTACTTGACCGGCACCAGGAAGCTGACCGACTCGCCGTCGCGCCGCTTGGATACGTTGACGCCGGCCACGGTGCCGTTGCCGGTCACGCTGGGCCCGCCGCTCATGCCGGAATTGATCGGCCCGCCGAACATGAGCTGGTCGTAGAAGCTGCGTGTGACAACGCCGTTGTAGGCGCCTTCCGAGATCGCAAAGCCCAGGTCGAGGGGATTGCCGAGCGAGTACAGGCGCTGCCCCTGGGTCAGGCGCACCGGGCGTTCGGGCACCTTGAAGAAGCCGCTGCCTTCACGGTTGACGCGCAGGACGGCCAGGTCGTGCAGCACGTCGACCGCCAGCAGCTCGACCGGACCGCTGTTGCCATCGGTGTCGACGTATTCGGCGGTGTAGACGTCGGGGTCGAGCGCCATCTGCGACACCACGTGGTAGTTGGTGACCACCAGGTTCCCGGTGCCGACCAGGAAACCCGAGCCGACGGTGGACTGGGTGCGGCCGTTCTTGAGCAGCATGCGGATCTGCAGCAGGTCGCCGCGCGCCGACGAGTACAGGTCCTGGGCGGCCGAGGAGGGCGGCGGCAGGGCGTCCTGGGCATCGACCTCGCCCGGTGCCGGTGCCGGGGGCGTGGTCCCGGGCGGATCGCTCGGGGACAGGTGCGGGGGCGGCGCAGGCGCCGTGGCGGCGCGCGTTGGGGGCGGGCGGTTGGCCTGTTCCGGCGGCGCCGTGGCGGCGCCCGCCGCGAGACAGAGAAGCAGGAGGGCGGCGGCGGTCCGTTTCATGCATTCCGATCATGGCAAGAAGGAAGCATTATCTTGCCACCGGACGCGGGGGCTGCGCGCGCGTTATGGGGATCGGGTCCGTTGACCCGATCACGCGAAGCAGGGGGGGGGCTCAGCTGTTGCCCGGCTCGGCCAGCGCCGCGGCGACCGGCTCGAGCGGGCCCATCATGTGGCCCAGCTTGGCCTGCTTGGTATTCAGGTAGCTGTTGTTGAAGGCGTTGCGGTTCACCAGCAGCGGCACGCGCTCGGCCACCGCGATCCCGAGTCGGGTCAGGGCGTCGATCTTGCGCGGGTTGTTGGTCATCAGGCGCAGGGAACGCACGCCGAACTGTTCCAGCATCGGCTTGCACAGCTCGTAATTGCGGGCGTCGGCATGGAAGCCCAGCTGCAGGTTGGCCTCGACCGTGTCGGCGCCGGCTTCCTGCAGGCGGTAGGCGCGGATCTTGTTGACCAGGCCGATGCCGCGGCCTTCCTGGCGCAGGTACAGCAGGATGCCGCGCCCTTCCTCGGCGATCCGCTGCAGCGCGCCCTCGAGCTGGGCGCCGCAGTCGCAACGCTGCGAGAACAGCACGTCGCCGGTCAGGCATTCGGAATGCACGCGCGCCAGCACCGGCTCGCCGTCGCCGATGTCGCCCAGTACCATCGCCAGGTGCTCTTTGCCGGTGGAGTGCTCGATGAAGGCGTGCAGCGTGAACTGCGCCCACGGGGTCGGCAGGGCACACGAGGTGACGTAATCGAGCAGCTGGTCGGTGGAGGAGGATGGGGTCGGCATGGCGTTTCTCTTGGTATTTCTTGCTGTTGCGGCATGGTGCGAATCTGTAGCGGTCTAGTTTACAGGAAATCCGTTTCCCCCGTGCGACGCCCACGGTCTTGTTCATAGTATGTTGAGTTGACGTATGTTACGCTGACGCAATTGTTTCAGCATCGAACCAGCATGGACACCTCCCCATCCGCCGCCACCCGAAACCGCAGGCTCGGCCTCGGCGCCTGGCTGGCGCTGGCCTTTTCGCTTCTGACCGTGATCCTGACCCTGCTGCTGGTCGTGGTCATCGAGCGCTCATCGACCGAACAGGTCAAGGAAAGCATCGGCAACAACCTGGGCGAGATGGCGCGCCAGACCGCGGACAAGCTCGACCGTGGAATGGCCGAGCGTTACCGCGAGGTCAGTCTGATGACGCGGCGCCGCGCGCTGCGCGATGCCACTATCGCGCCGGCCGAGCGGCGCCAGGTGCTGTCCGACATGCGCGAGACCTACGGCTACTACGACTGGATCGGCTTGACCGGCCTCGACGGCCGCGTGATCGTCGAGGCGCGCGGCCTGCTGGAAGGCGCGGACGTGTCGCAGCGCCCGTGGTTCCGCAATGCCCTCGAGGGCGTCAACGTCGGCGACGTGCACGAGGCGGTCAAGCTCGCCAAGCTGCTCCCGAGCGAGAACGGCGAACCGCGCCGCTTCGTCGATGTCGCCTTCCCGTTTACCGACCTGGCCGGCAAGACGGCCGGGGTGCTGGGCGTGCACCTGTCCTGGCAGTGGGCGCGCGACGTCGAGCGCTCGATCATCGCGCCGGTCCAGGCGCGCGGCCGGGTGCAGGCCCTGATCGTCAGTGCGCAGGGCGTGGTTCTGCTCGGCCCCGCGGAACTGCAGGGCAAGAAGATCGCGTTGGAGAGCCTGCGGCTGGCGCAGCAGAAGCGCACCGGCTACCTGGTCGAAGAGTGGCCGGACGGCCTGTCCTACCTGGTCGGCTACGGCGCCACCGTCGGCCGCGGCATCTACCCCGGGCTCGGCTGGACCGTGCTGGTGCGCCAGGACGTGGAGGATGCCTATGCGCCGGTGCGCCGCCTGCGCGAGCAGGCGCTGTGGAGCGGTGCCGCGCTGGCGGTGCTGTTCTCCGTGGCCGGCCTGCTGGTGGCGCGCCGCATCACCCGTCCGCTCGGGGCGCTGGCCGAATCGGCCGAACGCCTGGGACGCGGCGAGGCACTCCAGCTGCCGCCGAGCGCGAACGACTATTTCGAGGTGCAGGCGCTGTCGACCGCCCTGAACGGGCTGGTGGGCGACCTGGTGCGAAAGCAGGCCGAACTGCGCGACCTGAACGCCACGCTGGAGCAGCGCGTCGAGGAACGCACCCGCGAACTGGAGCGCGCGCTGGCCTCGGTGCAGGCCAGCGAGCAGCGCATCAATGCGATCGTGGAAGCGGCCCAGGATGCCTACATCGCGGTCGACCAGCGCGGCATCATCCTCGACTGGAACGGGGCGGCCGAGCGCATGTTCGGCTGGGGCCGCAACGAGGCCGTGGGCTGGCCGCTGTCCGAGCTGGTGCTGCCGGAGCGCTACCGCGCCAGCCTGGGGCAGGCCCTGCATGCCTTCCGCCAGACCGGCCACCTGGCCATGCTCGACCAGCGCCTGGAGCGCAAGGTCATCGACCGCCAGGGGCGCGAGTTCACCATCGAGATGACGGCGGCCCTGGCCGGCCAGGGCGAGGACGCCTTCTTCAGCGTGTTCCTGCACGATATCTCGGAGCGTAAGCGGGTCGAGCAGATGAAGAACGAGTTCATCTCGACCGTCTCGCACGAGCTGCGCACGCCGCTGACCTCGATCCAGGCCTCGCTGGCGATGCTGGCCGACGGCATGGCGGGCGAGCTGCCGCCGGACGCCTTGCGCCTGACCACCATCGCCAGCCAGAGCAGCGAGCGGCTGGTGCGCATGGTCAACGACCTGCTCGACATCCAGAAGATCGAGGCCGGCCAGATGCACTTCGAGGCCAGAGCGCAGCCGCTGCTGCCGGTGGCCGAGCGCGCGCTGGCGGCGATGGAAGGGCATGCCCGCAAGGCCGGGGTGCGCTTGCTGAGCGACTGGGATGCGGGCGCAGCCGGGATCGCGGCCAGCATCGACGCCGACCGCATGGAGCAGGTGCTGACCAACCTGCTGTCGAATGCCATCAAGTTCACCCCGGCGGGCAAGTCCGTCACGCTGGGCCTGGCGCACACCCCCGGCAAGGTCCGCCTGCTGGTCCTCGATGAAGGCCCCGGCATCGCGCCGGAATTCCAGCAGCGCGTGTTCCAGCGCTTCGCCCAGGCCGACGGGGCCGACTCGCGCACGCGCGGCGGCACCGGCCTGGGACTGGCGATCAGCAAGGCGATCATCGAGGAGCACGGCGGGACCATCGGCTTCACCACCGCGCCCGATCGCGGCACGCGCTTCGTGGTGGAACTGCCGGCAGCGTCCTAGCGGCTGGACAGAACCTCGCCCAGCGACCTGGCCTCGGGCGCATAGGCCTGCATGCCCCATCCGATGACCGCCACCGTGAGGGTGGTCAGCACGAAGGGGACGATGGTGCGCTTCACGGCGGCGAGCATCCAGTGCTGCGGCTCCAGCACCCGCAGGCGCCGGTACAGGCCCGCGGCCAGCAGGGCGTCCACCAGGATCTCGGCAAACAGGATCGGCGCCGACCAGATCACGAACAGGGAAGACAGCGCGATGCCCACGGCGAGCAGGATCACGACCAGCGGAACCGCGGCTTCCTCGGCCTCGGCCACGAGCCCGAGCGGGCTGTCCGCGACGGCGCCGATGGCGCTGTCCTTCGTGCCGAAGTCGACGTTGGCGCTGGCGCCGCCGCCATCGAAGCTGCCGCCGCCGCCGCTGAAGTCGGCCGCGCCATCCTTCGCCGCCGCGCTGCCGTCGGCATTGCCGACCCATCCGGGGTCGAGGTAGTCCGCCGCACTGGTGCGCAGCCACAGCCACAGGAGCAGCAGGAAGACGATATAGGCCACGCCCATCGCCAGCGTATAGCGCAGCGCCATCGCGTCGACCCCGGCGGCGAGCATCGCCACCGAGGCGCCGAAACCGGCCAGCCCGGTCAGCGATACCAGGATGAACATCTGGACGCGCGGGAAGCCTTCGCGCAGCAGGCGGGCGCGCATGAGTTGTACCGCCGTGGCGCGCGTGGCCACGCGGGGATGGGCAGGTGGAGTACGCATCGGTGCCTCGCGGGCGTTCGGGTGGCCGCAAAGCCTCGACTCTACCCCTGAACAGGCCGGACAAGTTCACCAAATCTCACGGCGCCGTCCCGTGCCCGGGCTCGTCTATACTGGACGGCTGAACGATGTCCTTTTTGAGGGAGGCCGTGTTGGATATCCTCGTCGTACTCGCTGCGCTGTCCTTGCTCATGCTGACCGCGTACCGGGGCTATAGCGTGATCCTGTTCGCTCCGCTGTGCGCGTTGCTCGGGGTGCTGCTGACCGATCCGGGGGCGGTGCTGCCGATGTTCAGCGGGGTGTTCATGGAAAGCCTGGTCGCCTTCGTCAAGTTGTACTTCCCGGTGTTCGTGCTCGGCGCGATCTTCGGCAAGGTGATCGAGCTGTCCGGATTCTCGAGGGCGATCGTCGGCGCGGTCATCCAGCTGGTCGGGAAACAGCGCGCCATCCTGTCGATCGTCCTGGTGTGCGCGCTGCTGACCTATGGCGGCGTGTCCCTGTTCGTGGTCGTGTTCGCGGTCTACCCGTTCGCGGCGGAGATGTTCAGGCAGGGCGACATCCCGAAACGCCTGATCCCGGCCACGATCGCGCTGGGCGCCTTCACCTTCACCATGACGGCCATGCCCGGTTCGCCCCAGATCCAGAACATCATTCCCACCAGCTTCTTCGGCACCACGACCTGGGCCGCGCCCGTGCTCGGCCTGCTGGGCTCGGTGTTCATCGTCGTCCTGGGCATTTTTTACCTGGAAGCCCGGCGCCGCAGCGCCGCAGCGGCCGGCGAGGGCTACGGCGCCGGCCATCGCAACGAGCCGGAGGCGATCGACAGCGCGGGCCTGCCGCATCCGCTGCTGGCAGTCTCGCCCCTGTTTCTGGTCGGCCTGCTGAACTGGCTGTTCACCCAGCTCATTCCGCGCTACTTCGGCAGCGCCCTTACCATCGACGTCTCCGGTACGCCGCTGACCGTGCAGGTGACGCCGCTGGCCGCGATCTGGGCCGTGGAGGGAGCCTTGTCGGCAGGCATCCTGTGGGTCATGCTGTTCGCGTTCCGGCCGGTCGCGGCGCGTTTCGCGGAAGGCTCCACCAGCGCCGTGGGCGGCGCGCTGCTGGCCTCGCTGAACACCGCGTCCGAATATGGATTCGGCGCCGTCATCGCCGCATTGCCGGGATTCGCCGCCGTGACCGGGCTGCTCAAGCGTATTCCCGATCCCCTGCTCAACGAGGCGGTCAGTGTCAGCGCGCTGGCGGGAATCACAGGCTCGGCATCGGGCGGCATGAGCATCGCGCTCGCGGCCCTGTCGGATACCTTCATCGCCGCCGCGAACGGCGCCGGCATTGCCCTCGAGGTGCTGCATCGCGTCGCTTCCATGGCAAGCGGGGGATTGGACACGCTGCCGCACAACGGGGCCGTGATTACCTTGCTGGCCGTGACCGGATTGACACACAAGCAGGCCTACCGCGACATCTTCATCGTCACGGTCCTGATCGGCACCTCGGCCGTGCTGGTGGCGATCGGCGCCTATTACCTGTTCGGCCTGGTCTGAAGGGCTCCGGAACCGGCGCTCACCATGCGCCGCCGAGCAAGGCGGGCAGCACCTGTGCGGCGCTTCCCCGCACATTCCACGTGCACACGCGATCCAGCTCGCTGGCAGACGGATTGACCTGGACGACCCGGCTGCCGGCCCGGCGCGCCACCTCGGGAAGCTGCGCCACCGGATAGACCGTGCCCGAGGTGCCGACGACGATCAGCAGATCGCAGCTGGCGCATGCATCGAATGCACGCGCGAGGACGTCTTCGGGAAGCGCTTCGTTGAACCACACCACGCCGGGCCTGACCGGGCCGCCGCATGCCGGGCAGCTTGGCGGCGCCAGGCGCCGGCCGCCTTCGGGCTCCACGGGCGCGGCCGCCGGCAGGGAGAAGGGACGGGCACAGTCGGCACAGCGCGGATGATGGAGACTGCCGTGCAGGTGCTGCACGTCATGGCTGCCGGCACGCTCGTGCAGGTCGTCGACATTCTGGGTGAACAGGGACAGGTGTTCCATGCGGCTGGCGAGCCGCGCGATCGCGACGTGTCCCGCGTTCGGCCGGGCCGACAGCGCTTTCATGCGCCGCCATTCGTACCAGCCCCAGACCAGGGCGGGATCGCGCCGGAAGGCGTCCGGCGTGGCCAGCGAGGCCGCGTCGAACTGCCGCCACAGGCCGGTCAAGGCGTCGCGGAAGGTGGGAATGCCGCTTTCGGCGGACATCCCCGCGCCAGTCAGCACCATGAGCTTGCGCGCCTCGCGCAGCGCGGCGAGCAGGCTGGGATCGACATCAGTCGTCGTCATCGCCACTCGTGCAGCGCGATCCCGGCGAACCCTGGCCAGGCGCCGAAATCGGCCTCCAGGCGGGGCAGCAGGGCGCGCAGCGCGTCCTTGTTCTTGTGGAAGCTGGTGGCCGAACCGTCGATCGGGCGGCTATCTATTAACTGGTAGGGCAGGGCGCGCGGATGCGCGAGCGGCTGGCGCAGCAGCACCGCTACCTGCTGGCCTTCGATCGTGAACAGCAGCATGTCGCTCGCGGCGCCAATCGGTGCGCGGCGGTAGCGGCGCTGGGTCTCGAACGGCAGCGGGCCGGCTTCCAGCGCGATGCGCACGCGCTTGCCGCTGGCCGCTCCCCAATCCAGGAAGGGGATGGCGAAGGCGAGGATCTGCTCGGGATCGGTGCGGTAGTCCATCACCGAGACCGCATCGGCATGCCGCGCCAGGCCGTCCAGCAGCGCCTGCCGCTCGCCCCACCAGAAGGGCACTACGAACTCGAGCGGCATGCCGCCCGCCGCTTCGCGCAGCGCCGCCAGGGTGGCCACATACTCTGCATCGAGGCGCGCGGCCGGCAGCACGTGCTCGGGCAGCAAGTAGGGTTCGATGTCGAACTGGATGCTCTTCAAGCGCGCTGCCGGTTCGGCCACGGCATTGTAGGCGGCATAGGCGCGGGCGCGCGCGGCGGTGGCGGCGCGCTCGCCCGGCAGCACCATGTGCGGGTCGCCTTCCACCGCGCTGATCTTGACGTCCCTTTGCCCGGCGCGGCGCACGAAGGCGGAGAGAAGCTCCGGATCCTTGATGCGGCCTTGTTCCAGCGGCACCACGATGAACAGCTCGCCGATGCGCTCGCGCGCGGCCCAGTCGAGCAGTTCCTCGCCGCGTTCGAGCCAGGCGCTGCGGTCCCAGATCCAGGTCGAGCGCGGCGCGGCGTCCGGGGCATCCGGTTCCAGCACCAGGGAATCCAGCGCCAGGCTGCCGACGGCGGCCGGGCAGGCGAGCACGAAGTGGCGCCAGTTGCCCCGGTCGAGGGCGGCCGGCAGGGCCAGGCGTGTGCTGCCGGCGCCGCCCTTGGCGGAAAGCTGGCCCATGTCGAGCGCCGATTCGCGCGCCGCCCCTGCCGCGTCCGCAGCCTGCCAGGTGAACTGTCCCTTGCCGGAATGCCTGGCCACCAGCTGCGCGCGCAGGCGCGGGATGGTCCACGGGCCCGTGAGCAGCACGCCCGCCGGGCGCGAGCCGGCGCGGCAGTCGATGCGCAGGCGGCCCTGGTCGAGGCGCGCCTGGACCCGTTCTTCGACCCCATAGGTACGGACCTGCATCCGGTCCAGCAGGTTGGTCCGCAGCGGCATCGGCGCCGGCTTCGATGGCTGCTCGCCGCCGTCAGGCACCAGGGTCTGTTCGCTGACAGCGAAGCCTCCGTCCCTGGCTTCGCCCTGGAGCAGGATGGTGGGCGTCGGCGTCGCGTCCGCGCCCAGCACGTGCAGGGTTTCGACTTGGGCGGCGCCGAGTGCGAGCGAGAGGCAGCCGGGCAGCGCTGCTGCGCTGGTGACGACGAAGCGCAGTTCCTTGCCGTCGGCCCCACGGGCCTTGGCGGACGGGACGCCCTCGGGTGCCGACTGCGCGGGACACAGGTGCAGGAACGCGGCGTGGGCGGGAGCGCTCATCGACAGGAGAAAAAGTAAGGCAAGCCGTGACATGGCCTTCAGTGTAGCGACGACGGCCGGCTTGCCGCGCTCATTTGCCGGTTGGCGTTTGGCCGTCCTGGCTTTGCCAAGTGCCCTTGCGCTTCATCGTGCCCCAGCTCGACTCCTTCTGCATCGCCCAACGCCACAGGCCGGTCAGGCGCCAGATGGAATTGAGCTGGCGGTAGCCGAAGTTCTCCAGGATCACCACCAGTCCCAGCATCAAGAGTTGCCGGCCGCGCGGGTAGATGTGGAAGGACATCTCTTCCAGCAGCAGGCCGGAGGCCGACAGCAGGATGCCCAGGCCGATGGCGACGAACAGGAAGGCGCCGAAGGCCTCCCAGGAAATCATGCCGCTGAAGTAAGCCCAGATCATGAACACATAGCCGCCGATCTCCACCAGCGGACCGAGCCACTCGAACAGCAGCATGAAGGGGAAGGCCACCCAGCCCGGCACGCCGCCGTTACGCGAGAAGACCAGGCCCCAGTTGGCGTTCAGGCTCTCGGCCAGTCCGCGCTGCCAGCGGATGCGCTGGTTCTTCAGGGTACGGTAGTCCTCGGGCGCCTCGGTCCAGCACACCGGATCGGGCACGAATTCGATGCGGTAGGGCTGGCGCTTCTCGCGCAGCAGGCGGTGCATGCGCACCACCAGTTCCATGTCCTCGCCGATGGTATCGACCCGGTAGCCGCCGGCCAGCACCACCGCGTCCTTGCGGAACACGCCGAAGGCGCCGGAGATGATCAGCATGCCGTTCATCGACGACCAGCCCAGCCGCCCGAAGAGGAAGGCGCGCAGGTATTCCACCACCTGGAACAGGGCCCAGATGTTTTTCGGCAGCCCGACGCTGGTGAGGAAGCCCCCGCTGACCGTGCAGCCGTTGGCCACCCGCACCGTGCCGCCGGCCGCCACCACGGTCGGGTCGCGCAGGAAGGGCTCGGTGACCTTGGCCAGGCTGTCGCGCTGCAGGATCGAATCGGCGTCGACCCCGCACACCAGCGGATAGCGCGAGACATTGATCGCGGCATTCAGGGAATCCGCCTTGCCGCCGTTGAGCTTGTCGATCACGCGCACGTTCGGGTAGCGCGTCGAGCGGTAGATGCCGCGCACCTCGGCGGTCGGGATCTGGCGCCGGTAGGCTTCCGGGAAGGGCAGCAGGGCGAACTCGCGCTTGAGCACCTCCAGCGTGCCGTCCTTGGAGCCGTCGTTGACGACGATGATCTCGAACTCGGCGTAGGTCAGCTGCAGCATCGAGCGGACCGAGGCGGCGATGGTGGCTTCCTCGTTATAGGCCGGTACCAGGATGCTCACCGGCGGCTCCAGGCCGGAATAGGCGCGCGGCAGGTCGGCGATGAACAGTTCCTGGCCCTTGACGCGCAGGGACCGCAGCGCGATCGCGTTCAGCAGCAGGTATCCGCCGTTGAGCGCGATAAAGTAGCAGAACACGAACCAGGTGATGAAATCGGTCATGCCTGCTCCTCCGCCAGTACCTGGTCCAGCATGTCGAGCGCGAAGCGGTCGGTGAGCGAGGCGCGCACCGCGTCCAGGTCGGCCTGCGCCAGCAGCGGCAGTTCACGCAGCGCCTGGGCGGCGCGGTAGCGCACCCACCATTGCGGGTCGCCCAGCAGGCGGGTCAAGCGGGCGGCGTCGCTGCGCTCGCCGACCCGGCCCAGGGCGCGTGCGGCCTGCACCCGCACCTGCCAGTCTTCATGGCCGAGCAGGGTGCGCACTTCAGACAAGGTGGCAGGTGTCAGCACGCCGCGCAGCGCGGCGATCACCACGCTACTTGACGGGCTGCGCAGGGCCTCGGCGAGCACCCCGGCCGGGAGGGTGACCCGCAGGGATTCGGCGATCCGCAATGCACGCGGCAGCCGATCCTCGGGCAAGCCCGGCAGGATGCGCGCCAGCACCTGCGCCACCGGGCCGCTGGCCTGCTGCAGGATGCCGGCCACGTGCGACAGCGCCCAGTCTTCGCGCTCGATGAACAGCGGTGTCAGGTAGTCGGCCGCGGCTTCCGGATCGACCCGCACCAGCGCCCACAGCGCGCTCAGCGAGAGCACGCTGTCGGCGGCGCTGGCCAGCGGCAGCAGCTGCGGCCAGGCGGCGCGGTCGCGCAGGTGTCCCAGCACCAGGGTGGCCAGCAGGCGTTCATTGCGCGCGCCGCGTGCGAGCATGCCGCGCGCCAGGGTGTCGACGCCGAGCCGGCGCGCCACGCCATTGAGCGCTTCGTTGGCCTCGCCGCGCAGCGAACCCTGCAGGTGCGCCCACAGGTGCAGGAAGGGCAGGCGCTCGTTCGGCCGCAAGGTCGGCAAGTCGGGTTCTTCCCCGACGATGGCCTGGTTCAGCAGCGGGCGCCAGCGGGCGACGGCGCGCGCCGCGCGGCGTTCGCGCCGCCGCAGGCTGATACGCAGCAGCACGATCTGCAAGGCCAGCAACAGGGTCAGGACGAGGGCGACCGTCCCGGTCCAGACCGCGACGGTAATGAAGGTGTCGCCGGCGCCTGCGGGCAAGGCGCTCGGGGTCATGGGCCCGTCTTCAGGAAACGCCGGACCCGCGCCAGCAGTTCATTCGGCTGGAAAGGCTTGATGACGAAATCGTTGGCGCCGGCGTCGAGCGCGCGCACGGTGTCGCGTTCGGTATTCTTGGCAGTGAGCATCAGGATCGGCAAGCCGGCCCAGTCGCTGCGTCCGCGCGCCAGCTGTACCAGCTCGAAGCCGTCGACGTAGGGCAGCATGACGTCGAGCAGCACCAGGTCGGGCCGCTCGGCTGCAGCGCGGAAATGTTCGCTCGCGGCGCGGCCGTCGGCCAGGTGGACGACGCGGTAAGCCTGGCGCTCCAGCATGAAGCGCAGGACCTGGGCGATGTGCTCGTCGTCCTCGACGACCAGCACGAGGGGAGGGGAAGCGTGTTCGTTTTCCATCGAATTCCGATAAGACGGTGGCGCCGCCAGTATATCCGACAAGCACTGCTGCGGTGCCTGCGCTGTTGCTTAGCGGCTACGAAGCGGGTCGAGCAGGCTGCGCAGATTATTATGGTCGAGCTCGTACATCAGGGCCAGCAACTGGCCCAGCTCGCCGCGTGGAAAGCCTTCGCGGGCAAACCAGCCCAGGTAGTGGCCCGGCAGGTCGGCAATCTTGTGGCCTTTGTATTTCCCGTACGGCATGTCGCGCACGAGCAGTAGAGAGAGATGATGGGTGTCCATTGGCGCGTCCTATGGAACGCACTTTAGCAAACAATCTCAAAGTTGTAGCATGGTCGGAGCTGGAGGTGTTGCAATGGACAATGAATTCGACCTGGAACGTTTCGTCCAGGCCCAGGAACCGGTGTACGCCACGGTGCTCGCCGAACTGCGCGCCGGCCGCAAGCACAGCCACTGGATGTGGTTCATCTTTCCCCAGATTGCCGGGCTCGGCCGCAGCGAGATGGCGCAGCGCTACGCGATCGCGTCCAGCGACGAGGCCGCCGCCTACCTTGCGCATCCGGTGCTGGGCGCGCGCCTGCGCGAGTGCGCGGGCATCGTGGCCAAGCGTGACGGGCTGACGGCCGAAGACATATTTGGCCACCCCGACGACCTCAAGTTCCGCTCGTCGATGACCCTGTTTGCCGACGTCGCGCCGGACGAAGCGGTCTTCCAGGACTGCATCGACAAGTATTTCGATGGCGAGCCGGACGATGCCACCCTGGCGCGGCTGTAAACGCCGGCGTCCATTCCTGTCGCGCCATCGAACGCGTTTGCGGTAGTTCGTCCTGTCCGCCCGGTGGGCGTTCTACATTCGTCCTGCCGCATGCAGGCGCATGAGACCACTACCGGAGACAGACAATGCGACATTTCTCGATAGGGCGTTTTTCCACGATAACAGGCATGGTGGTGCTGGCGAGCGCGGTGGCCGCCGGCAGCCGTGCCGGCGAGAACAGCGGCAAGGCTCTTGCCGCGCCAGGGGAGCAGGAAGCGCACAAGGCCGGGAGCCAGGGCCGGGACGTCTATGGCATCGTCAATCTTGCAGGCGGGACCTTCGGCTTCGTTGCCGACATCAATGCCCGCGGCCAGGCCGCGTTCGAGTACTTCGGCCTCGATGGCCTGCTGCACGTGGGCTATTTCGACGGTGCGCGCGTGATCGACATCTCGCCGCCGAACAACCGGACCGCCTTTCTCGGCGATCTCAACGACAAGGGCGAAGTCGCCTTCTCGGCCAGCATCGTCGAGCCGGCGATGCCTGAAGGCACCCCGTTCCGGCCGTTCCGCTGGTCGGCGTCACGCGGCCTGCTTCCCTTGCCGAGCCTGAGCAGCGACGGTCCCACCTTCGTCACGGCCATCAACAATCACTCGGAGATCGTCGGACGATCCGCGCTCTCGACCGAGAACGGCGCCAACCGGGCCGTGCGCTGGACCGCGGCGAACCGCCTGATCCAGCTGCCCGCGCCAGCGGGCATCGGCGCGACCTATGCCAGCCACATCAACGACGGCAACGTCACCGTCGGGTCCGGAGACGCGGCGGGCGGGGCGCCGAACGTGCTGGCCTGGGACGCCGCCGGCCGGACGATGGACCTCGGTCCCTTCGGCAAGCGCTTCGCATTCGCTTCGACGGGCAACAACCGCGGGGAGATCGCCGGGATGCTCGACACGCTGAGCCCCGAGCTCAGCGCCTTCCTGTGGAGTCCGGGCAAGGGCGCGGTGCGTATCGGCGCGCGCACCATCACGCATGGGCTGAACGGCAACGGCGAAGTGGTCGGCCGCAGGGTCAGCGGGAATTCCGACCCCGCGCCCCGCGCCTTCCTGTTTTCCCGGGCGCGCGGCCTGGTCGACCTGCACCCGCGCGGGCTCCAGGTCTCCGAAGCCAATGCCGCCAACGAGCGCGGCGTGGTGGTCGGCCTGGGGCAGCGCGCTCCGGGCGACAATATCGCGTATCGCTGGACCCGCGGCGGCGCGGTCGACCTGAATACGCGCCTGCTCAACCCGCCCACGGGCCTGGTGCTGCACTCGGCGCTTGCGGTCTCGAACAACGGCGATATCGTGGCCAGCTCCAACGCCGGGGTGGTGCTCCTGCGCGCCAACGGCGGCGGCACCGATGCGCCGGTGCTCGGGCCGATCCGGCACGCACAGCCGCGCCTGAACCAGCCGCTCGAGATCACGCTGTCCTTCCGCGACCGCAACGTGGGCGACACCCACAGCGCGACGGTCGACTGGGGCGACGGCAGCGGCCCCCAGGTGGTGGGCCTGCGCGAATACCGGGGCAAGGGCGAGGTGCGCGCCAGCCATACCTACACGTCCAACGGCGACTACACCATCGTCGTGCGCGTCAGGGACTCGACCGGCAAGGCCACGCAGCTGTTCGAGCAGCTCACGATCCTCGACCTCGGCACGCCCGGCGCGCAAGGCCAAGGTGCGCTTGCGAACGCCGCGGGCGCGGCCGCGCACCGGCAGCTGCAGGCGCGCGCCCTGGCGGCCCGGCTGGGCCACGGGCCGACGCAGCTGCTCCGCTAGACGGTGGCCAGGATCGCCCCGAGCCGCTCCATGTCCACCGGCTTGACCAGGTGGTGGTCGAAGCCGGCGGCCATGATCTGCTGGCGTTCGCTGTCCTGGCCATAGCCGGTGACGGCGACCAGCAGGGCGCC
>NZ_DKJX01000085.1:0-3008 GCF_002454935.1 Massilia sp. UBA6681 | reverse complement strand
TCCACCGGCTTGACCAGGTGGTGGTCGAAGCCGGCGGCCATGATCTGCTGGCGTTCGCTGTCCTGGCCATAGCCGGTGACGGCGACCAGCAGGGCGCCCGCCGTGGCCGGGTCGGCGCGCAGGCGCCGCGCGAGCTCCTTGCCGTCCATCTCCGGCAGGCCGATGTCGAGCAGGCAGACCTGCGGCGGCGCCGCCCGTGCGCGTTCGAGGGCGGCCAGCGCGCCGTGTTCCACCAGTGTCTGGTGGCCGGCCGCTTCCAGCACCATGGCCAGGGTCACGGCCGCGTCGACGTTGTCGTCCACGACCAGGACCCGCAGCGCAGCCGCCTTGCCGGTTGCGTCCGCGGCGATGGGAGCGGCGACGTCCTCGCACGGCGCGGCATTCCCGGCGCAGCAGGGCAGGCAGACCGAGAAGGTGCTGCCCAGTCCCAGTCCCGGGCTGGCGCAGGCGACCGAGCCGCCGTGCAGTTCGACCAGGCTTTTCACCAGGGCCAGTCCGAGCCCGAGGCCGCCCAGCGAGCGGTCGACGCTGCGCTCGGCCTGCGCGAACAGCTCGAACACCCGCCCGGTCAGCTCGGGCGCCATGCCGATGCCGTTGTCGCTGACGTCGATGCAGGCATTGCCGGCGGCGGCATGGGCACGCAGCACCAGGCGTCCGCCTTCCGGCGTGTACTTGGCCGCGTTGTTGAGGAGGTTGGCGACGACCTGCACCAGCCGCTTCTTGTCGCCCCTGACCATGACCGCGCCTTGCGGCAGCGCCAGCGACAGGTCGTGGCGGCGTGCGCGCACCAGCGGCGTGACCTGCTCGACCGCATCCTGCAGCACGTCGCGCAGGTCGACCGGGGCCTGCTCCAGTTCGACCAGGCCGCGGGTGACCCGCGATACGTCGAGCAGGTCGTCGATCAGCGCCGTCATGTGGCCGACCTGGCGCGCGATGATCTCGCTGGTGCGCCGCGCCAGCGCCTCGTCCGGCTTCATGCGTTGCAGCAGGGCGGCCGCGGCGCTGATCGGCGCGATCGGATTGCGCAGCTCGTGGGCCAGCATGGCGAGGAATTCGTCCTTGCGCCGGTCCGACTCGCGCAGCTTCTCCTCGGCTGCCTTGCGCTCGCTGATGTCGCTGGCCGCGCCGATCCATTCCACCACCCGTCCGTGCGCATCCTGGATCGGCACGGCGCGCGACAATGCCCAGCCGTCGCTGCCGTCGATGCGGCGCACCCGGTGCTCCAGCTCGTACACGGAGCCGGTGCGGATCGCTTCGAGCACGGCTGCGTGCACACGCGCCTGCTCGTCGGCCGGAATGTAGTCCTGGAGCCAGAACGCGCGCGGACCCGCGGTATCCTTCAGGAAGCCACGCCCGTCGAGCTCGCGCAGCTCGGTCCAGTCGGCGTTCATCCGGTACACCACCTGGCCGGCCGTGGTCAGCGCCCGGAACCGGCTCTCGCTTTCGCGCAGCGCCCGTTCGGAACGGATCTGCTCGGTAACGTCCTTGGTCGTGTGCGAGATGCAGGCGATGGCGCCGTCTTCGTCGAATACCGGTGCGCTGTAGGCACTCCAGAACCGCTCGTCGAAGCTGACCGTGCCGTCGGGTCCTTCCAGGGGTATCGGGTAGCGCTGCACCGGAAGCATGTCCGGCTCGCGGGTCGCCAGCACCTTGGCGAACGATGCGCGCAGCTCGGCCTCGTTGGTGCTGCTGGCGGGGTCGTCGGGATTGGAAGGGAAGGCCACGAACAGGCTCGTGCCCACCAGCTCCTCGCGCCGGCGCGAAGACGCTTTCAGGAAGGCATCGTTCACGGCGAGGATCACGGCCTCGGGCGTCGGCGACAGCAGGTACTTGCCGATCGGCGAACTATTGAACGCTGACTCGAAAACGGATGGCGAGAGCATGGGTCAATACAGGGGCGGGCCATGAAGAAAACACAATTATAAAAGCGATTGCTTGCGATGACACATTTACTACTGCGACACGCGCGCCGCCAGGAAGAAGCGGGTTGCGTATAATCGCGGTCAGTTCGTCCCTTTATTATCTGAAAGCAATAATTCATGGCTTCCTCCGACAACATCAGCATGGCGGTGTTCTGCGACTTCGAAAACGTCGCGCTCGGCGTGCGCGACGCCAACTACGAAAAATTCGACATCAAGCCGGTGCTGGAACGCCTGCTGCTCAAGGGCAGCATCGTGGTCAAGAAAGCCTATTGCGACTGGGACCGCTACAAGACCTTCAAGGCGCCCATGCACGAGGCGAACTTCGAGCTGATCGAGATTCCCCACGTGCGGCAGTCGGGCAAGAATTCGGCCGACATCCGCCTGGTGGTCGACGCGCTCGACCTGTGCTACACCAAGTCGCATGTCGACACCTTCGTGATCGTCTCGGGCGACTCGGACTTTTCGCCGCTGGTGTCGAAGCTGCGCGAGAACGCCAAGCGGGTGATCGGCGTGGGCGTCAAGCAATCCACCTCGGACCTCCTGGTGGCGAACTGCGACGAATTCATCTTCTACGACGACCTGGTGCGTGAGAAGAACCGCGCCGCCGCCAAGCGCAAGGAAGAACTCGACGCGCGCCGCGGCCAGCCGGCGGCGCGCCGCCCGAGCGACGACAAGCGCCGCGAAGAGCTGGAAGCGCGCAAGGCGCAGGCGCTCGAGATGGTGGTCGAGACCTTCGATGCGCTGGTTTCCGAGCGCGGCGACACCGGCAAGATCTGGGCCTCGCTGCTGAAGGACACCCTGAAGCGCCGCCGTCCGGACTTCTCCGAGACCTTCTACGGTTTCCGCACCTTCGGCAACCTGCTGGAAGAAGCCCAGGCGCGCGGCCTGTTCGATTTCGGCCGCGACGAAAAATCCGGCACCTATGTGTTCCGCAGCGCCGCGGCGCCGGTGGCGATGCCGGCCCCGGAGCTGGTGGTGGTGCCGGAGAGCCCGGCGGGAGAGGAAGCCGCCGCCGTCCAGGGCGGCGAGGAAGCACCGCAGGCCGAAGCCAAGCCGGAACGTGGCCGCCGCGGCCGTGGCGGGCGC
>NZ_DKJX01000092.1:0-20999 GCF_002454935.1 Massilia sp. UBA6681 | reverse complement strand
CCGTGGGGCTGCCATTCGGCGAGCGCCCAGTTCCAGACCCGGCGGGCGGTCCCGGTCGCGCGCGCGAAATAGCCGCGCTGCTCAGGCGTAGGATCAATTCTGATCCGGTGCGCCAACAGCATGCTTACTCTCCAACGCCGCGCGCAGCCGGCTCTCGGTATAACGCCGGCGGGTACTGGCGGTGCGCGCCGTCGGGGACCAGCCGCCCCTCGCGCTCCCAGCGCTGCAGCGTCTTGGCCGTGAGTCCTAGCAGTTTCGCTGCGTGTCCAACGCCCAATGTGCTTTCCATAGTCATGATTCGACACTTGCGCGCACATGAAGTTCGACTAGAGTCTAGCTCCACCGTGCCGCGGCTTTCCGGGAAGTTGCGGGTCGCGATCTCGAGGTCGGTAATGAAGTTGCCGGCTACCTGCCGCGTGAGCAGGCGCGCATGACCTTCAGCCAGCGGCGCACCATGCAGCGCGAGCTGCTGCGCGTCCGGCGCATAGGTGGCCATCAGGGCGTCGAGATCCTTGGCGTTGTAGGCGTCGAGCTGCGCGTGGGCGACAGCGAGAGGCGTAGTCGGTTTCGTGGTCTGTTATCTTGGCTTCAAGCGATCAGCCTTGCAGGCGAGCGGCCAGGGAGCGCCTTGCGTACCTGCCGCGTATCCTCTACCTTGAACACCGCAACCAGCTCGTTCAGCGCCTGTGACTGGTCGTGCAGCTCCTGCGCAGCCGCCGCGGCTTCCTCCACCAGCGCCGCGTTCTGCTGCGTTACCGTATCCATCTCGCCGACGGCGACGTTGACCTGGGCGATGCCGGCGCCCTGCTCCGCGCTGGCGGTGCTGATCTCGGCGATGATGTCCATCACGCGGCGCACGCTGGTGACGACATCAATCATGGTGGCGCCGGTCTCGCCGGCGAGGCGGTTGCCGGCATCGACGCGCGCCACCGAATCGTCGATCAGTTCCTTGATTTCCTTGGCCGCCATCGCCGAGCGCTGCGCCAGGTTGCGCACCTCGCCCGCGACCACCGCAAAACCGCGGCCCTGCTCACCGGCGCGCGCCGCTTCCACCGCCGCGTTCAGCGCCAGGATATTGGTCTGGAAAGCGATGCCGTCGATGACGCTGATGATCTCGACGATCTTGCGCGAGGACGCGCTGATCGAGGCCATGGTGCCGACCACCTGCTCCACCATCTGGCCGCCCCTCGCGGCGACTTCGCAGGCCGAGACGGCGAGTTGGTTGGCCTGGCGCGCGTTGTCGGCGTTCTGCTGGACGGTCGAGGTGATTTCTTCCATCGACGAGGCGGTTTCCTCGATCGCGCCGGCCTGCTGCTCGGTGCGGCTCGACAGGTCGAGATTGCCGCGTGCGATCTGGTCGGAAGCGACAGCGATGGTCTCGGTGCCGCTGCGCACCTGCGCCACGATGGCCTGCAGGCTGCCGGTCATGTGGTTCAAGGCCTGCAGCAGCTGGCCGGTTTCGTCGTCGGTGCGTACCGCGATTGTGGTGCGCAGGTCGCCCGAGGCGACGCTCTGCGCCGCTTCGACGGCTGCCCCGAGCGGACGCGTGATCGAACGCGAAATGAAGACGCCGGCCGCGACGGCAGCGACCGCGCCCAGCAGCATCAGGGAATAACCGACCAGTGTCGCGCGCGTGCCGACCGCTTCCGCCTCCAGTGCGGTGGCGACGGTATGTTTGCTCATCGCTTCCTGCGCCTTGACCAGGAGTTCGGCCGGCGCCCGGTCCATCCCCTTGACGGCCTTGTCCCCGGCTGCCGCGTCGAAATCGGCGGCGGTGAAGTCGGCGAAGCCGCGGCGGTAGCCCTCGCCCATCTTCGCATGCGCCTGGCCGAACTGCCCCAGCAGCGCGCGCACTTCCCCATCCGGCATGGCGGCGCTCAGCTCTTGCACTGCCTTGGCGAGCTCGGCTTCACTCTTCTGGAAAGCCTTCCAGTACTTGGCGCGCTGTTCTTCGTCCTTGCCGCGTAATAAGGTGTTCTTCCATTCCTGGGTCTGCAGGCGGAAATGCGAGAGCAGGCTTTCCACGCGCTCCGCCTGGGTAGATTGCAGCACCGCGGCCCGATAGGTATCCAGCGCATGATTCAACTGGCTCATGCCGAAAAAGCCGGCGCAGGCGACGACCAGGGTGACGGCGGCGAAGCCGAGGGGGAGTTTACGACTGAGTTTCATGGACAGCTCTCGGGTGAGCAGGGTGACAACCTGCGAATGCCCGGTAGTTTACGTATTCTGTAACTACCAGGCAAAACCGCAATCGGCTGTCCGTTCTTTGACCCGCCTGATGTGTAGCTCGACAGCAACGCGCGCACCAGCGGGGTGCAAGTTTGCATCAAAGCAGGACGAGATTGTCCCGATGCACCAATTCAGGCCCCTCGACATAGCCCAGGATGCGTTCGATCTCGGCCGACGAATGGCGCATGATCCGCCGCACTTCGCTGCTGGTGTAGTTGGTCAGTCCGCGCGCCAGCGGCTTGCCCCCTTCGTCGATGCAGGTGATCACCTGGCCGCGCCCGAATTCGCCGCGCACCGCGACCACGCCGATCGGCAGCAGCGACTTGCCTTCCCGGGTCAGCTTCTGCGCGGCGCCGGCGTCGATCACGACTTCGCCGGTGGTGTGCAGGTGGTCGATCATCCACTGGCGCCGTGCGGTCAGGCGGCCGGTCGGCGCGGTGAGCTGGGTGCCGATCATCTCGCCGCCGGCCAGGCGCACCAGCACGTCTTCTTCACGGCCCCAGGCGATGATGGTGTGGGCGCCCGAGCGCGCCGCACGCTTGGCAGCCAGCACCTTGGTCAGCATGCCGCCGCGCCCGATGCTCGAGCCGGCCCCGCCGGCCATCGCTTCCAGTTGCGGATCGCCCGCTTGCGCTTCCCCGATCAGGCGCGCGTCCGGGTCCTTGCGCGGATCGGCGGAGAACAGGCCGCGCTGGTCGGTCAGGATCACCAGCGCGTCGGCCTCGATCAGGTTGGCCACCAGCGCGCCCAGGGTGTCGTTGTCGCCGAACTTGATTTCGTCGGTGACCACCGTATCGTTCTCGTTGATGATCGGGACCACGCCCAGGCGCAGCAGGGTGGTGAGCGTCGAGCGCGCGTTCAGGTAGCGTTCGCGGTCGGCGAGGTCGGCGTGGGTGAGCAGCACCTGGGCGGTCTTGACGCCGTGGGTGTGGAAGCTGGTTTCGTAGATCTGGGCCAGGCCCATCTGGCCCACGGCGGCGCAGGCCTGCAGTTCGTGGATGTCAGTCGGGCGTGAGGCAAAACCGAGGCGCAGCATGCCTTCGGCGATCGCGCCCGAAGACACGAGCACGACTTCCTTGCCCAGGCTGCGCAGCGCGGCGATCTGGGCCGCCCAGCGGGCGATGGCGGTGTGGTCGAGGCCCCTGCCCTCGTCCGTGACGAGCGAGGAACCGACCTTGACGATGATGCGGGAGGCTTGCTGGAAGGCTGAGTGGTGAGCTGAGGTCATGGTGACAGGAATTTTCCTCGCGGCCGTAAGGCCAGCAGGGAAAGTCCTGCCAACAACTCGACCGCGCAGACTGCTAATAATACCCCCTTCGGCAGCCCGATCGCGAAAGCGGCGACGAGGCGCCCGGCCGGCTGGGCCAGGAGGAACAATGCGGTGAGGTCGACGAGGAGGGGCTGGTCGCCCTGTCTCGATGCCAGCAGCGCCAGCATCGCGGTAGCGAGGCGCATGCCCACGTAGATGGCGTAGAACTGGCTGTAGCCGTTCACGCCGACGAGAAAGATGCCCATCGCCGACGCGATACGGTCGGGATCGAGCATGGCCGCCAGCGCCGCCAGCGAACTGGCGGTGGCGACGAGCTGCAGCAGCTGGCTACGCAGCCAGCTGCGAGTCAGTGCTGCCCCAGGCAACTTAGTCTTCCAGGATCTTGAAGCGCGGATCGTCCGGGTCGATCGAATTGATGCCGCGCGCTTCCTCGGTCATGGTGGTTTCTTCGGCACGTTGATCGCTGGTGCGCTTTTCTTCCAGGTGCAGGTAGATCGCATTGACCAGGTCCTGGCAGCCTTCGCGATTCAGTGCCGAGATCTCGAACACCGGCCCTTTCCAGGCCATGCGCTTGACGAAGTCCTTGACGCGCTTCTTGCGCTCGGCTTCATCGACCACGTCGAGCTTGTTCAGCACCAGCCAGCGCGGCTTGTTCAGCAGCTCTTCGTCGTACTTTTCCAGCTCCTTGACCAGGGCCTTGGCTTCCTTGACCGGATCGACTTTCTCGTCGAAGCCCGACAGGTCGACGATGTGCAGCAGCAGGCCGGTACGCGCCAGGTGGCGCAGGAACTGGTGGCCCAGGCCCGCGCCTTCGGCCGCGCCTTCGATCAGGCCGGGGATGTCGGCGATGACGAAGCTCTTCTCGTGCGACACGCGCACCACGCCCAGGTTCGGGTGCAGGGTGGTGAACGGATAGTCGGCGATCTTCGGCTTGGCGTTCGAGACGGCGGTAATAAAAGTAGACTTGCCGGCGTTCGGCATGCCCAAGAGGCCCACGTCGGCCAGCACCTTCAGCTCCAGGCGCAGGGTGCGGCGCTCGCCGGCCTTGCCTTCGGTCTTCTGGCGCGGCGCGCGGTTGGTCGAGGTCTTGAAGTGGATGTTGCCCCAGCCGCCCTCGCCGCCCTTGGCCAGCAGTTCGGTCTGGCCGTGTTCGGTCAGGTCGGCAACGATCTCGCCATTGACGTCGTCCACGATCAGCGTGCCGACCGGCATGCGCATGTAGACGTCTTCGGCGCCCTTGCCGTAGCAGTCCGAGCCGCGGCCCGGTTCGCCGTTGCGGGCGTGATGGGTCTTCGAATAGCGGAAGTCCACCAGGGTGTTGATGTTACGGTCGGCCACCACGTAGATCGAGCCGCCCTTGCCGCCGTCGCCGCCGTCCGGGCCGCCGAATGGGCGGAACTTCTCGCGGCGGAACGAGGCGCACCCGTTGCCGCCGTCGCCGGCGATGACTTCAATTCTTGCTTCGTCGATAAACTTCATGATGATGACCGATAAAAACTAAAAAGGCCCTACCGTGGGCAGAGCCTTTCGATGGAAGGCTTGCGCCTTGCAAAGAAGCGCCGCGTCGAGCGGCGCGAGTAACTACTTAAGCAGCGACTGCTTCGTTGGCAACGACGGTCACGAACTGCTTCGAGCCCACGCCTTGCTTGACGAACTTGACGGTACCGTCGACCAGCGCGAACAGGGTGTGATCCTTGCCGGTGCCGACGTTGGCGCCAGCGCGCACCGGGGTGCCGCGTTGACGGATGATGATGCCGCCGGCGTTGATCGCCTGGCCGCCGTAGACTTTCACGCCAAGGCGTTTGCTTTCTGAGTCACGGCCGTTGCGGGTAGTACCGCCACCTTTTTTGTGTGCCATTTATTTGCTCCTTGATGAATGAACTTGGTGGATCGAACGGGATTAGCCGTTGATCGACACCACCTGGATTTCGGTGAAGTTCTGGCGATGGCCCTGACGCTTCTGGTAGTGCTTACGACGGCGCATCTTGAAGATGCGGACCTTGTCGTGGCGACCGTGGGAAACAACTTTCACCAGGACCGAGGCACCTTCGACCAGCGGAGCACCAAACTTGATGCTGTCGCCCGCGCCGAGCGCGAGAACTTGATCGATGGTGAGTTCGGAACCAATGTCAGCAGGTATCTGTTCTACTTTGAGTTTTTCGCCAGCGACAACTTTGTATTGCTTGCCACCGGTTTTTATGACCGCGTACATGATTGAAACCTCATCAAATGTTTAAAAGAATCCCACCGGCGTCGAGACGCTGGGCTGTTCGGAAGCCGGGGAACAGGGGATTATACATAAATCGCTGCAGCGCGTCAAAAGGCCTTGACGATTCGCTGCGGATGGTGTTGCCGTCGTAGCACAATGCCAAGTTTCAGCCGGACTTTCGCTCGTGCTTGAGAGTGATAAGCCATCCGTGGGACGCCCTTCCCTTGCATGACGTATAATCTCGGCACTTAACCAAATACTCACCGTTTATTGCAGGTTCGCCTTGTCAGCTGCTACCCAACACGCCCAGAACACCATCGCCCAATCGATCGCCACCGACATGGAGGCCGTGAACGCGGTGATCCGACAGCGACTGCAGTCGGAAGTGAGCCTGGTGAACCAGATCGCCGAGTACATCATCAGCGCGGGCGGCAAGCGAATCCGGCCGGTATTGGTACTGCTGCTGGCCAATGCCTACGGCTACAAGGGCACGGCCCACCACGAGCTGGCGGCAGTGGTCGAATTCATCCACACCGCGACCCTGCTGCACGACGACGTGGTCGACGAATCCTCGATGCGCCGCGGGCGCCAGACGGCCAACGCCCTGTTCGGCAACGCCGCCTCGGTGCTGGTGGGCGACTACTTGTACTCGCGCTCCTTCGAGATGATGACCAGCCTCGACAACATGCGCGTGATGAGCATCCTGTCGCGCGCCACCACCGTGATCGCCGAAGGCGAAGTGCTGCAGCTGCTGAACATGCACGATCCGGACGTGACGCATGAAAGCTACCTGAAGGTGATCCGCTCCAAGACCGCCAAGCTGTTCGAGGCGGCTGCCGAGCTGGGCGCCCTGGTGGGCGGCGCCGATGACGAGCAGATCGCCGCGGCCGGCGAATACGGCCGTTCGCTGGGCACGGCATTCCAGCTGATCGACGACGTGCTGGACTACGCCGGCGACGCCGCCGAGATCGGCAAGAACCTGGGCGACGACCTGCGCGAAGGCAAGCCCACCCTGCCGCTGATCTGGCTGATGGAAAACGGTACGCCGGAACAGCGCCAGCTGGTGCGCAGCTGCATCGAGCATGGCGACGAGGAACAGTTCGAAGCGGTGCTGGCGGCGGTGACCTCGAGCGGCGCACTGGACTACACCCGCCAGCAGGCGGAACAGGCTGCGCGCCGCGCGGCCGAGGCAATTTCCGGCCTGCCAGAAAGCGTCTACAAGGCGAGTCTGCAGCAGCTCTGCAGTTTCGCTGTTGACAGGAACCATTGAGCCGAATATAGTAATGCCTTCCCGAGATTTCGGTAACGAAGTCTCAAACAGTCGGGGTGTAGCTTAGCCCGGTAGAGCGCTACGTTCGGGACGTAGAGGCCGGAGGTTCGAATCCTCTCACCCCGACCACCGAATTCGAAAAAGCCAGATCCAGCGTCAGCTGATCTGGCTTTTTTCATGGGCGCGCACCGCTCGAAATTCATGCGCCCTGCATGCGCGCCTCGGCGACATGCGCAGGAGTGTTCCGGCTACGTCCATAGGGGCTCGCCATGCGAATCTCGCGACTGTTCCCTGCCGCACTGGCAGCGGTAATCCTCTCCCATGCGGCGCACGCCGCCGAGCCGAGCGCAAGCGAGCAGCAAGTCCGCAAGCGCGCCGCCGCGGTCGAGCCGCCGCGGTCGAGCCGCAGCTGATCAAGTGGCGGCGCGACATCCACCAGCATCCCGAGCTCGGGAACCAGGAAACCCGCACCGCCAAGCTCGTGGCCGACCACTTGCGCCAGCTGGGCCTGGAGGTGCGCACCGGGATCGGCATCACCGGCGTGGTCGGCATCCTCAAGGGCGGCAAGCCGGGCAGGACGGTGGCGCTGCGCGCCGACATGGA
Source organism: Massilia sp. UBA6681 (assembly GCF_002454935.1). Taxonomy (NCBI): domain Bacteria; kingdom Pseudomonadati; phylum Pseudomonadota; class Betaproteobacteria; order Burkholderiales; family Oxalobacteraceae; genus Massilia; species Massilia sp. UBA6681. Next base: position 13,418 of record NZ_DKJX01000092.1, on the reverse strand, counting down.
TGCGCTGCCGGTCAAGGAGCCGGCCGGCCTGCCCTTCGCCTCCAGGGCCAAGGGCAATTACCAGGGACGCGAGGTCGACGTCATGCACGCATGCGGCCACGATACCCACACGGCGATGCTGATGGCGCTCAACTACCTGGCGAGCGGCGCCCAGGTGGCGGCGAAGTAAAGCCGAGCAGTTGCCGAATCTCCGGCAGGCAGGAACCGCAATTGCCGCCGGCGCGCAGGCAGGCGGTCACGCCCGCGGCATCGCGCAAGCCGTGTTCCTCGATCGCCTTGCAGATCGTGTTGCGGCCCACGCCGAAGCACGAACAGACGGTCGGGCCCGGATCGGCGCCCTGCGCAGGCAGACGGCCCGCGAGCAGCGTGGCCCGTTCCTTTGCCGACAGCAAGTCCTGGGCGAACAGGCCGCCCAGCCAGGTGCGGGCCGGCAGGTCCGGGCGGCGCGACACGAACAGGCAGGCTTGCAAGCGCCCGTCGACCAGCAAGGCGCAGCGCAGCATGCCCTCGGCCTTGTCCTCGTATTCGATCCAGTCCGCGTCCTCGCCCGCCCCGAGCAGCGCGCGTGCCCAGCGTGGGGAGACCGCTTCGCGGCCGCCCAGTTCGTAGCGCACGAAGCCGGCGCCGCGCACGCGCGTCCAGTTGGCGACGCGCCCCAGGTCCAACTCCTCGCGGCACAGGATGAAGCCATGCCAGGCCACCCCGAAAGGCTCGACCCGGACCGGCGTATGCTTGAATTCGGGCTCGCCCGACACCGGGTCGACGTCCGGATTGACCACGGCGCCGACCCGCGCATCCGAGGCGGTCTGGCCGTTCCAGTGGATCGGGATGAAGGCGGCGCCGCGCGCGATGCCGCCGCTGTGCGCCACCCGCGCCACCATCGCGCCCCAGCGGCTGGTGACGCGCGCCAGCTCGCCTTCGCGCACGCCACTTAGCAGGGCGTCGTGCGGATGCAGGTCCACGAAAGGTTCGGGTGCGTGAGCGGCCAGGCGCGGCGACTTGCCGGTCCGGGTCATGGTGTGCCACTGGTCGCGCAGGCGGCCGGTGTTCAGGGCCAGCGGGAACTCGCCGCCCGGCGCATTGGCCGGCAGGCGCGGCGCGCTCGCCACGAACCGCGCCCTGCCGTCAGGATGGGCAAAGCGGCCGTCGGCGAACAGGCGCGTCGTTCCCTCGCCGCTGCGCAGGACGGGCCATTGCAAGGGCTCCAGCGCGTCGTAGGCGGCGCGGTCCATGCCGGCCAGGCCGTCGATGCGGAAGGCGCGCGGCAGCTCCCCTGCCCCGTTGCGCCAGCCAGAGAGCCGGGCATGCTCGTCGAAGATCTCGTGCACGTGCGCGTAATCGAAGCCGCGGAAACCCATGCGCCGGGCCACCTGGCAGATCGCCTGCCAGTCGCTGCGCGCTTCTCCCGGCCTCGGGAGGAAGCCGCGCTGGCGCGAGATGCAGCGTTCGGAATTGGTGACGGTGCCATCCTTCTCGCCCCAGCCCAGCGCGGGCAGCAGCACATGTCCCAGCGCGGCGGTATCGGTATCCGGACTCATGTCCGAGACCACCACCAGCTCGCAGCGCTCCAGGGCGCGCCGGACCTGGTCGGCGTCCGGCAGGCTGACCACCGGGTTGGTCGCCATGATCCACACGGCCTTCACCTTGCCCGCTTCGATGGCGCGGAACAGGTCCACCGCCTTCAGGCCCGGCTTGTCGGCGATGCGCGGGGCATCCCAGAAGCTGCGCACCGCCTCGCGGTGGGCCGGCTGCTCGAGCTCCAGGTGGCTGGCCAGCATGTTGGCCAGGCCGCCCACTTCGCGACCGCCCATGGCGTTCGGCTGGCCGGTCAGCGAGAACGGCCCCATGCCCGGCTTGCCGATCCGGCCGGTGAGCAGGTGGCAGTTGATGATGCTGTTGACCTTGTCCGTGCCGCTGGAGGACTGGTTCACGCCCTGCGAGAAGGCGGTGACGACCTTGTCGGTTGCGGCAAACAGCTCGTAGAACTCGACCAGTTGGCGCGGATCGATGCCGCAGGTGCGTGCTACCAGGTCGATGTCGGCGCAGGCATCGGCCAGGCCAAGGGCTGCCTCGAGGCCGGCCGTATGCGCGGCCACGAAGGCCTCGTCGGCCGCGCCGGTCCGCGCCAGGTAGCTGAGCAGGCCGTTGAACAGCCAGACGTCGGTGCCCGCCTTGACCGGCAGGTGCAGGTCGGCCAGCTCGCAGGTCGCGGTGCGGCGCGGATCGATCGCGACGATGCGCAAGCCGGGCCGCGCTTCCTTGGCCTTGACGATGCGCTGGAACAGCGTCGGGTGGCACCAGGCCGCGTTGGAACCGACCAGCACGATCAGGTCGGCCAGTTCGAAGTCCTCGTAGCAGCCGGGCACCAGGTCTTCGCCGAAGGCGCGCTTGTGCCCGGCCACGCTGGACGACATGCACAGGCGCGAATTGGTGTCGATGTTGGCGCTGCCCACGAAGCCCTTCATGAACTTGTTGGCGACGTAGTAGTCTTCAGTCAGCAGCTGGCCGGAGACGTACATCGCCACCGCGTCCGGGCCATGCTCGGCGATGATGGCTGCGAACGTGGAGGCGACCTTGTCGATCGCCTCCTCCCAGCCGACCTGGCGCAGCCTGCCGTCCTCGCGGATGGCTGGCGCCAGCAGGCGCCCGTCCAGGCCGAGCGTCTCGCCCAGCGCCGCACCCTTGACGCACAGGCGGCCGCGGTTCGCGATGTGCTCCGGGTCGCCCTCGATCAGGGCGCCGTCCGCCATCGGCGTCGCCTTGATGCCACAGCCGACGCCGCAGTAGGGACAGGTGGTGCGGACTGCCGCCGCGATCGGGATCGTCGGAACACCCATCAGGCAGCCTCGCACAGAGTCGGGCCGAACAGCAGCCGGTCGCGGATGCTTGAAACGTCGGTGCCGCGCTGGATCAGGTCGAAGTACCAGGGCCCATCCGACACGTCGCCGTACAGCACCGCGCCGGTCACACGCCCCCCCATCAGCACCAGGCGCTTGTACACGCCGGCATGGCGATCGCGCAGCACCAGGTCTTCGCTGCCCTCCAGGCCACTGAAGTCGCCGGCCGAGTACAGGTCGATGCCGGTGACCTTCAGCTTGGTGGCGGTGGCCTGCTGCACGTAGCGGCGATGGCCGAGCCCGGCCAGGTGGGCGGCGCAGACGCGCGCCTGGTCCCAGATCGGCGCCACCAGGCCGAAGGTGGCCTTGCGGTGCTGGACGCATTCGCCCACCGCATACACGCGCGGGTCGTAGGTCTGCAGGGTGTCGTCGACCACGATCGCACGCTCGACGTGCAGGCCGGCCTCGCGTGCCAGCGCCACGTTGGGGCGCACGCCGGCGGCCATCACCACCAGGTCGGCCGGCACCTCGCTACCGTCGGCGAAGCGCACCGCTTCCACCTTGCCATCACCCAGGATCGCCTGGGTCTGCGCGCCGAGCAGGATGCGCAGGCCGCGCCGTTCCAGCGCGCTTTTTAACAGCAGGGCCGCGGCCGAGTCGAGCTGCTGGTTCATCAGGCTGCTCGTCAAGTGCACGACGGTCACGTTCATCCCCTGGCGCAGCAGACCGTTGGCCGCCTCCAGGCCGAGCAGGCCGCCGCCGATCACCACCGCACTGCCGCCGCGCCGTGCCGCGGCCAACATCAGATCGACATCGTCGAGGTCGCGAAAACCCACCACGCCGCTCAGCTGGGCGCCCGGCACCGGCACGATGAAGGGGCTGGAGCCGGTGGCCAGCAGCAGGCGGTCGTAGGCCGTTTCCAGGCCGGAGCGGGCGCGCACGATGCGGCGCGCACGGTCGATCGCCACCACCGGGTCGCCCGCGTGCAGCACGATGCCGTTCTCGGCATACCACGCGCGGCTATGCAGGATGATGTCATCAGGCTTCTTCTCGCCCGCCAGTACCGGCGAGAGCATGATGCGGTTGTAGTTCACGCGCGGCTCGGCGCCGAACACCGTGATGTCGTACATGCCGGCGTCGAGCTTGAGCAATTCCTCGACGGTGCGCATGCCGGCCATGCCGTTGCCGACCACGACCAGCTTCGGTTTTACGGTGCGATCCATACCTTGCCTCCTTCCACGCGGGCCGGGTAGCTGGCGACCGAGTGCTCGGGCGCTTCCAGGCATTCGCCGCTGTGGAGGTCGAAATGCTGCTTGTAGATGGGCGAAGCGACCACGACGCGTTCGCCGATGCTGCCGACCAGTCCGCGCGACAGCACGGCGGCCTGCGCATTCGGATCGAAGTTGTCGATGGCGAACACGCGCGGTTCGTCGCTGCCGACGCGGAACACGGCCACCTGGCGGCCGTCCAGCAGTGCGCAGACGCCGGTGTCCGGCACGATCTCGTCGAGGGCACAGACGGCGGTCCAGTTCTGAAGTTGCAGGTCTCGGTGCATGTCTTATCTCCTCAATCGGGGTCAGGCCGCGCTGGCGGCAATCGGGATGACGCGGCCGCGCCGTTCCTCGGGATTGGCAGGGCGGATCTGGCCGCGCTCCGGCACGAACACGACGTTGTTATCAAGCGCCTCGCTGTTGACGAAGTGGCGGAAGCGGCGCCGCACGTCCGGATTGGTGACGGCTTCCTTCCATTCGTCGGCATAGGTGTCGACCACGTGCTGCATCTGCGCTTCCAGCTCGGCGCCGATGCCCAGCTTGTCGTCGACCACCACCGCCTTCAGGTAATCCAGCCCGCCTTCGAGGTTCTCGCGCCACACGCTGGTGCGCTGCAGGCGGCCGGCGGTGCGCACGTAGAACATCAGGAAGCGGTCGACCAGCTTCACCACCGTCTCGTCGTCGATGCCGGAAGCGATCAGCTCCGCGTGGCGCGGCTTCATGCCGCCGTTGCCGCAGACATAGAGGTTCCAGCCCTTCTCGGTGGCGATCAGGCCGACGTCCTTGCCCTGGGCTTCGGCGCACTCGCGGGTGCAGCCGGAGACGCCGAACTTGATCTTGTGCGGCGCGCGCAGGCCCTTGTAACGGTTCTCGAGCGCGATGGCGAAGGCCAGGCTGTCGCCCACGCCGTAGCGGCACCAGGTCGAGCCGACGCAGGATTTCACGGTGCGCAGCGACTTGCCGTAGGCATGGCCCGACTCGAAGCCGGCGGCGATGAGCTCTTCCCAGATGTTCGGCAGCTGCTCCACGCGCGCCCCGAACAGGTCGACGCGCTGGCCGCCGGTGATCTTGGTGTACAGGCCATACTTCTTGGCCACCTGTCCCACCGCGATCAGGCCATCGGCCGTCACCTCGCCGCCCGGCATGCGCGGCACCACCGAGTAGGTCCCGTCCTTCTGGATGTTGCCGAGGAAGTAGTCGTTCGAGTCCTGCAGGCTGGCGTGCTCCGGCTTGAGCACGAAGTCGTTCCAGCTGGACGCCAGGATGTTGGCCACCACCGGCTTGCAGACGTCGCAGCCGAGTCCCTTGCCATGGCGCGCAATCAGCTCGCCGAAGCTGCGAATGCCTTCCACGCGCACCAGGTGGTAGAGCTCCTGGCGCGAGCAGGCGAAGTGCTCGCACAGGTGGTCCTTCACTTCCACGCCCAGGCGCGACAGCTCGGCATTCATCACCTGAGTCATCAGGGGCACGCAGCCGCCGCAGGCGGTGCCGGCTTTCGTACAGCTCTTGAGCGCGCCGATCGTGCCGGCGCCGCCCGCCACCGCTTCGCACAGCGCGCCCTTGGAGACGTCGTTGCAGGAGCAGATCTGGGCGCTGGCCGGCAGCGCGTCCACACCGAGGGCCGGGCGCGCCGCGCCTTCCAGCGCCGGCAGGATCAGCACTTCGGGGGAAGCCGGCAGCGCCAATCGGTTCAGCATCATCTGCAGCAGTTCGCCGTAAGAAGCGGCGTCGCCCACCAGCACGGCGCCCAGCAGGACCTTGCCGCACTCGGAGGTGACGATCTTGCGGTACACCTGCTTGCGCTCGTCCAGGAACTGGTAGCTGCGGCTGCCGGCGGTGGCGCCGTGGGCGTCGCCGATGCTGGCCACGTCGACGCCCATCAGTTTCAGCTTGGTGCTCATGTCGGCGCCCGTGAAACCGGACTCCAGGCCGAGGATCTGCCTGGCCGCGGTGCGCGCCATGTCGTAGCCGGGCGCCACCAGGCCGAACAGCTGGCCATTCCAAAGCGCGCATTCGCCGATCGCGTAGATATGCGGGTCGGACGTCAGGCAGCGCTCGTCGATCACGATGCCGCCGCGCTGGCCGAGCGCCAGGCCGCTCGAGCGCGCCAGTTCGTCGCGCGGGCGGATGCCGGCCGAGAACACAATCATGTCGGCATCCAGGTGACTGCCGTCGGCGAACTGCATGCGGTGGGTGCCCTCCTCGCCGTCGACGATGGCGAGGGTGTTCTTCTGCGTGTGCACCTGCACGCCCAGTTCCTCGATCTTGTTACGCAGCACGCGCGCACCGGGCTCGTCGACCTGCACCGCCATCAGGCGCGGCGCGAACTCGACCACGTGGGTCTGCAGGCCGAGGTCGCGCAGCGCCTTGGCGCATTCCAGGCCGAGCAGGCCGCCCCCCACCACCACGCCGGTGCGCGAGCGTGCGCCGCACTCGCTCATCGCTTCCAGGTCGTCGATGGTGCGGTAGACGAAGCAGTCCTTGCGGCTTGCTCCCGGTACCGGCGGCACGAAGGGCGTGGAGCCGGTGGCCAGCACCAGCTTGTCGTAGGCCACCGGCTCGCCTTCGGCCAGCATCACCTGGCGCGCGTCGCGGTCGATGCCGGTCACGCGGGCGCCGAGGCGCAGCGTGAGCTGCGCGTTGTCGAAGAAGCCGGGCGCCACCAGCGACAGGTCTTCCGCGCTTTTCCCGGCAAAGAATTCGGACAGGTGGACCCGGTCGTAGGCGGGACGCGCTTCTTCCCCGAGGATGGTCACGCGCAGGTCCGGATCCCCGCTGGCAACCAGGGTTTCGACGAATTTATGGCCCACCATGCCGTGGCCGACGACGACGATATGCATTGCGTTACTCCTTATGCTGCGGTGGCCGCCGGTGCGGCCGGGCTGGCCTCGCTGGCGGTCATGGTGAAACGGGCGGCGATGGCGCACAGGCTCGAAGCCAGCACCAGCACGCTCAGGATGGTCAGGGTCTGGGCGATGTCGCCCGTGCCTTTCATGAGGAAGCCGGCCGCCACCGCGCCGACGTTGCCGCCGGCGCCGACGATGCCGGCCACGCCGCCCAGCGCCCTGGGCGCAACAAACGGCACCAGCGCATAGGTGGCGCCGCAGGCCATGTGGGTGAACAGGCCGAAGCACAGCATGGCGATCACCGCATAGACCACGCCGTCGGCCTGGGCGAACCACAGCAGGCCGAGGCCCTCGCCGATCATCAGCACGAACAGCACGGTGACGCGGCTGTTCAGGTTCCCGCCACGGGCGCTGCGGTCCGACAGCCAGCCGCCCAGCGCACGGGCGAACAGGGCCAGCAGGCCGAAGCTGCCGGCCGCCAGCCCGGCCGCGCCCAGCGACAGGCCGAAGTGTTCGACGTAGTACACGGCGGCGATGTTGTGGATGAAGATCTCGATGCCGAAGCAGGCGCCGTAGGTCACGAACAGCAGCCAGGCGCGGTGGTTGCGGCAGGCGTCGCGAAAGCTCGCCCAGCCGCCCTTCCCGCCGGGGAGCGCTTCGCCGCGCGCCCGCATGTCGTCGAAGTTGCCGGCCGGGCAGTCCTGGGTATAGCGCCAGTAGAAGAAGGCCATCGCGATCATCATCAGGCCCGGCACCACCAGCGCCACGCGCCAGCTCAGGGCCTGCGAAACGCCCAGCATGGTGACGGCGACCAGCAGCAGCGGCATCAGGGCCTGGGCCGCGCCGCCGCCGCTGTTGCCCCAGCCGGCCGCGGCCGCATTGGCGGTGCCGACCACTTTCGGGCCGAACATCACCGAGGTGTGGTACTGGGTAATGACGAAGCTGGCGCCGACCGCACCGATCCCGAGGCGGAACAGCAGGAAGCTTTCATAGCTCTGCGCCATGGCCACGCCCAGCACCGGGATCGAACCGAGCAGCAGCAGGCCGGTGTAGGCCTTGCGCGGACCGAAGCGGTCGCACAGGGGGCCGATCAGCAAGCGCACGAAGATCGTGATGGCGACCGCCGCGATGTTGATGTTGGCGATCTGCTCCATCGACAAGCCGAATTCACCCTTGATCACCGGCATGAGCGGCGCGCAGGCGAACCAGGCGAAGAAGCAGATGAAGAAGGCCACCCAGGTCAGGTGGAAGGCGCGCATCGGCGCCGTGTCGAACGAGAAGAGCTTGATGCTGTCTGCCTTGTTGTCCAATGTATTGGCCATGTTTCTTCCTTTGAAAAACAAAACGGCGTCCGCGCTCCTGCCGTGATGGCAGCGAGCCGCGGACGCCGTTGTCCTGGTTGCCGGCCCCTCGTTAGGCCGACGAAAAAGTGAAGAGGATCGCCATTGATCCGTATCGTCTTAACAGCAAGAGGCGTGCCACCTTGCTCCCAGAGGGAAGCGCATGTATCCGACGGGATCACGCGCTACATTGCGGTGCAACATGCGCGCTAATGATGCAGGCTTGCGCACCGGTTCAGGCAGCACACTGCACCGATCCGGCATGGCCGGCCGGGTCGCTGCCGTCCCAGACGCGGCCGTCGAGCAGGGTCGAACTACGCATGGCGCTCTCCGGCACAGCCACGCCTGCCATTGCCGCCCCATCGCGATACAGGTCGATGCGGTTGACCTCCCGCGCGATCGCGGCATAGGGCGGATCGGCGCGCAACAGGCCCCAGCGGCGCTGCTGGGTGAGGAACCACATGCCGTCCGACAGCCAGGGAAAGCTGGCCTCGCCGTCGGCGAAGAAATGCAGGCCATTGTGGCCGCGCCAGGCCCCCGTGGCGTACGCCTTGCCGGGACGCCCGGCCAGGCAGACCTGCAGCACGTCCCTGTCCGCATTCACATAGGCCGGGCTGGCCAGCACTTCGGCAGCGGCCTCGCGGTTGGTGCGCGAGGCATCCAGCCAGCGCGCCGTTTCGAGCAATGCGGCGACCAGGGCGCGGCAGGTATTCGGGTGGCTTGCTGCGAAATCGGCGCCCGTGCCCAGCACCTTGCCCGGATGATCGGGCCAGATCTCCTCGCTCGACACCGACAGCAGCCCGGCGCCTTCGCGCACCGCGCGCTGGCCCCAGGGCTCGCCGGCGCAGAAGCCGTCCATGTGGCCGGCCGCCAGGCTGGCCGCCATCTGGCCGGGCGGCACGGTGACCAGCTTGCAGTCCGCGAGAGGATCGATGCCCGCCGCCGCCAGCCAGTAATACAGGAACATCGCGTGATTCCCGGTCGGGAAGGTATGCCCGAAGGTGGGGCGCAGTGCGCCGGCGCGCACCAGCCGCGCCAGCGCCGCCGCGTCGGGAGCCCTGGCGGCCAGCGCGCGCGACAGCGTGATGCCCTGGCCGTTGCGGTTCAGGTTCATCAGGACGGCCATCTGGCGGGCCCGCGTGCCGATGCCCATCTGCAGGCCATACAGCAGGCCATACAGGACGTGGGCGGCGTCGATGTCGCCGCCCACCAGGCGGTCGCGCATGCCGGTCCAGGACAGCTCGCGGCTCAGTTCGAACTTGATCCCGTACAGTTCGTCGAAGCCGAGCACGGATGCCATCACCACCGGCGCGCAGTCCGCCAGCGGCAGGTAGCCGATGCGGACCAATGTTCTTTCCGGTTTGTCCGAGCCGGCGATCCACGCGCCGCCGCTTTCCTTGCCAATGCCTGTCATAGGGTTCCTGTCTTTCGCACCGCCGGCATCAGCCGAGCAGGTCTTCCACATCGATGAGCCGCTGCGCGATCTCCGCCAGCTTCAGGTTCTTGTTCATGGCCATGCTGCGCAGGCGCTGGTAGGCCTGGTCCTCGGTGAGCCGGTAGCGCGTCATCAGGAGGCCCTTGGCGCGGTCGACGGTCTTGCGCTCGGCCAGCTTCTGGCGCGTGCCCTCCAGCTCGTCCAGCAGCTTCTGCTCGCGCCGGAAGCGCGCCAGCGCGACGTCGAGCACCGCTTTCACACGCTCGGCCTGCAGGCCGGCCACGATGTAGGCGGACACGCCCGCGTCCAGGGCGGCGTCCATGCTGGCCGGCGCGTCGTCTTCGGTAAACAGCACGATGGGGCGGCGCGCATCGCGGGTGGCGATCACGATGTGCTCGAGGACGTCGCGCGCGTCGGATTCGCTGTCGACGATGATCATGTCCGGCTGCAGCTGGGCGACGCGCTCGGGCAGGAACACGTCGGCGGGAAGCGAGGCGACCAGGTCGTAGCCCGATTCGAGCAGGCCGATCCGCAGCGCGGCGCTGCGCTGGGCCTGCCCGGCGAGCGCCGCGTCGCGCTGCGCGCCGGGGGGTGTTGCGGGATTGACGACGACGATCCGCAGATGAGGTGCTACACAGCCAGTCGATTTCATGCCGGTATGTCATGCAAGAACCGATCCAGCTCCGCGATTCCCCCCTTTCGAACCCTCAGCCATTCACAGTAGCAACAAAGAGACATTCGCAGCGTAAATATCACTGGCCGAGTTACTTCATCAATTATTCATCATCTGTATCGAAGGAATCACGAATCTAAAGTTTATTTATGGCGCCATCCTCCTTATACTGCAACGCAACATCGCAATCTTTACAGGGGAATTCACCATGACCACGACCCGCCGCTTCTTCGCCAGCGCACTCGCCGCAGTGCGCAGCTTTTCGATCGAACTCTATGCCGCGCACGGCGGCTGGGCGCCTGCGGTGCGCGGCTGAGCATGGACCTGCTCGACACCGTCCTGAGCGTCTGCGCCCTCACGGCCCTGGTCGTACGCCTAGCCCTGTTCCTGCGTCCGGCAAAGCGCCCGGGCAAGGCGGCCTGAACGCTGCGACGCAACAGCAGTATTTATATGCACGCGCCGGTTGTACGTATGTACGTACGCCGGCGCGTTCTTTTTTAGCAGGTCCGTTCTCCACATGCCCCGCAGCGTGAAATGCTGAGCTAGAATGCAAGTCGCATTTTCTGGCAAGAAAGCCAACCTCCTTTCTACTTCAGCTCCTACAACACGATGCGTACACCAGCACTCACGATCTTCGCAGCGCTCCTGACCCTGCCGGCGCTGCCGGCGGCGGCATCCACGCCCATCACCCTCGACCAGGCCATGGCCCACCCCGACTGGATCGGCACGCCGGTGGAAAACGCCTGGTGGAGCTGGGACAGCAAGCAGGTGTTCTATAAACAGAAGCGCACCGGCTCGCCGATCCGCGACACCTGGCAGGTGAGCCAGGGCGGCAAGCCGAAGCTGGTGAGCGACGCCGAGGCGGCAAAGATCGACGGCAACGACGTCATCTACAACCCGGCCCAGACCCGCGCCCTGATGCTGCGTAACGGCGACCTGTTCGAGCGCGACCTGAAGAGCGGCGCGCTGGTGCAGATCACCCGCGGCGCCACCAAGCTCGACGCGCTCCAGTATTCGCACGACGAACGCACGGTCTACTACCGCATCGGCACCGACTGGTACGGCTGGGACCGCGCCAGCCGCGTGGTCGGCCCGGTCGCGCTGCCGCGCGCCGCCAAGGACCCGGCGGTGAACGAGGAAGACGCGCTGCGCGACCAGCAGTTGCGCCTGATGGCCCACCTCAAGCGCCAGAAGGATGACCGCGATGCGCTGCGCGAGCGCATGAACGAGCAGCGCCGCGTCGACCCAACCCTGCCCCCGGCCCCGGTCTACCTGGGCGACAAGGTCGCGATCGAGAGCAGCGTGCTGTCGCCCGACGGCCGCTGGCTGCTGGTCGTCACCGCGCCGAAGAACGGCGACAAGGGCCGCGTCGGCAAGATGCCGCGCTACGTGACCGAATCGGGCTACGAGGAATTCGACGACCAGCGCACCCGCGTCGGCCGCAACATGCCGGCGCCCCATGCACTGAAGCTGGTCGACCTGCGCACCAACAAAGTGCAGGACCTGTCCTTCGACGTGCTGCCGGGCGTGAACGTCGACCCGCTGGCCGAGCTGCGCGCCGCCGCCAAGAAGGAGCCGCTGAAGGGCAACCGCGCGCTGCGCGTCATCGACGGCGCCGATGCGATCGAATGGTCGGCCAACGGCGCCAACGTCGCCGTGATGCTGCGCGCGGTGGACAACAAGGACCGCTGGATCGCCACCGTCGACCTGCAGGCCGCCAAGCTCAAGCCGCTGCACCGCCTGACCGACAATGCCTGGGTCAACTACGACAACAACGAATTCGGCTGGCTGCCGGACAACCGCACCCTGTGGTACCTGTCCGAGGAAAGCGGCTACTCGCACCTGTACACCCAATCCGCCGAAGGCGGTCCTGCTCGCGCCCTGACCTCGGGCAAGTGGGAAGCCTCGGACGTGCGCTGGTCGCACGACGGCCGCATGGCCTATGTGATGTGCAACCGCGAAACGCCGGGCGACTACGAGGTCTGCGCGGTCGATGCGAAGAACGGCACGGTCCGCGAAGTCACCAGCCTGGACGGCGTCGAGCGCTTCACCCTGTCGCCCGACGAGAAGAAACTGCTGGTGCACTGGTCGAGCAGCTACACCCCGGTCCAGCTGGCCACGGTGCCGGTAAGCGGCGGCGCGGCAACCAAGCTGACCGATACCCGCACTGCCGAGTTCAAGGCGCGCCAGTGGGTCGAGCCGCAGTACGTGGCGGTGCCCTCGAGCGCCGGCGGCGATCCGGTCTGGGCCAAGCTGTACCGCCCGGCCCAGCTGGAACCGGGCAAGAAGTACCCGGTCGTGATGTTCGTGCACGGCGCCGGCTACCTGCAGAACGTCAGCAAGCGCTACCCGAACTACTTCCGCGAGCAGATGTTCCACAACCTGCTGGTGCAGAAGGGTTACGTCGTGCTCGACATGGACTACCGCGCCTCGAAGGGCTACGGCGCCAAATGGCGCAACGCGATCTACCGTCAGATGGGCCATCCGGAACTGGTGGACTACATCGACGGCGTGAACTACATGGTGGCGCAGCACCAGGGCGATGCGAAGAACGTCGGCGTGTACGGCGGCAGCTACGGCGGCTTCATGACCTTCATGGCCCTGATGCGCGCGCCGGAAACCTTCAAGTCGGGCGCCGCCCTGCGTCCGGTGACGGACTGGGTGACCTACAACCACGGCTACACCGCCAACATCCTGAACACGCCGGACATCGACCCCGAAGCCTACCGCATCTCGTCGCCGATCGAGTACGCCGACAAGCTGCAGGGCCACCTCCTGATCGCGCACGGCATGGTCGACGACAACGTGTTCTACCAGGACTCGGTGCGCATGGCCCAGCGCCTGATCGAACTGAAGAAGGACAACTGGGAACTGGCCAGCTACCCGCTGGAGCGCCACGCCTACGTCCAGCCGGAAGCATGGTATGACCAGTACCGCCGGATCTACCAGCTGTTCGAGCGCACGCTCAAGCAGTAAGCAAAGCCAAGGCGCCTCCGGGTAATGCCGTTCAGTTAAG